>NZ_JBFAUP010000030.1:0-59875 GCF_040679335.1 Streptomyces sp. NPDC052299
CCGATCATGGCCGACATCCGCGACCTGGACGACGTCCTGGTCAACTTCGACGGCATCACGTACGCCAAGGGCGCCTCGGTCCTCAAGCAGCTCGTGGCGTACGTCGGCATGGACGCGTTCTTCAGCGGTGTGCAGGCCTATTGCAAGGCGCATGCCTTCAAGAACACCCGCCTGTCCGACCTCCTCAGCGCCCTGGAGGAGACCAGCGGTCGCGACCTGAGGTCCTGGTCGAAGGCATGGCTGGAGACCGCGGGCATAAACGTCCTGCGCCCGCACATCGAGACGGACACCAACGGCACCATCACTTCCTTCGCCGTACGGCAGGAGGCCCCCGCGCTGCCCGAGGGCGCCAAGGGCGAGCCGACGCTGCGGCCGCACCGGATCGCGATCGGTCTGTACGATCTCGAGGACGGTGAGCTCGTTCGCACGGACCGCATCGAACTGGACGTCGACGGTGAACTGACTCCGGTCCCGCAGCTGCTGGGCAAGCGCCGCTCGGCGGTCGTCCTGCTCAACGACGACGACCTGTCGTACGCGAAGGTCCGCCTGGACGAGGAGTCGCTGCGGGTCGTCACCGAGCACCTGGGCGACTTCACCGAATCCCTGCCGCGCGCCCTGTGCTGGGCCTCCGCCTGGGACATGACCCGCGACGGCGAGCTGGCCACCCGCGACTACCTCTCCCTCGTCCTTTCCGGGATCGGCAAGGAGTCGGACATCGGCGTCGTGCAGTCGCTGCACCGCCAGGTCAAGACGGCGATCGACCTGTACGCGACGCCGGAATGGCGCGAGGCGGGCCTGACGCAGTGGACCGAGGCGACGCTCGCGCACCTGCGCGCCGCCGAGCCCGGCAGCGACCACCAGCTGGCCTGGGCGCAGGCATTCGCTGCCACGGCCCGCACCGACGAGCAGCTGGACCTGCTGCGGGCATGGCTCGACGGCGACCGGACGGTGAAGGGCCTCGCCGTCGACACCGAGCTGCGCTGGGCGTTCGTCGAACGCCTCGCGGCCACCGGGCGGGCCGACGAGGAAGTCATCGAGGCCGAGTACCAGCGGGACAAGACTGCGGCGGGCGAACGGCACGCGGCCACCGCGCGGGCGGCCCGGCCCACCGCTCAGGCGAAGGCGGAGGCCTGGGCCGCGGTCGTCGAGTCCGACGATTTGCCGAACGCTGTGCACCAAGCGGTGATCACCGGCTTCGTCCAAGCCGATCAGCGCGAGCTGCTCGCCCCGTATACGGAGAAGTACTTCGCGGCGGTCAAGGACATTTGGGAGTCCGGGTCCCGTTCGCAGGACATGGTCCAGCAGATCGTGGTCGACCTGTTCCCCTCGCTGCAGGTGTCGCGGGCGACCCTGGACGCGACGGATGCGTGGCTGGCCTCCGCGGAACCGAGCGCCGCGCTGCGTCGGCTGGTGTCGGAGTCGCGGTCGGGCATCGAGCGGGCGCTGAGGGCCCAGGCGGCAGACGCTTCCGCATGAGCGCTGCTTCTGGCCTCCCCCGTAAAGAGGATCGGAGTCAGAGGGTGACCTGCGGGTGGGCGGGGCTGAGGTGGTGGACGGTGCTCTGGGCGGAGTGGCCGGTGAGCAGGTCCTGCAACTCCTCGGCGGCCGTGGTCAGGAGGTGCCCGTCGCGGGTAGCGGTCAGGGTTTCCAGGACAAACGCGACGTGGGTGGAGTCCTCGGTGACGCGGGTGCGGTGGGCATCCCGGTGGTTCCAGTGCCGGGTGAGGACATCGGTGCTGTCGGTGTAGATGATCTCGCCGGGCTTGGGGTGCTCGACGGTGTCGGGTTCGCCGAGCGGGGTGAACGTCTCGCTGCCGTCGGCGTAGCGGATCTCGACGTCGCCGGTGACGTGGTCGAGGTCGAAGGCTCCGGCGGGCAGGCCGTGGCGGACGGAGACGGTGTTGTAGGAGTCGACGGCCGGGTTGATCCGGGGCAGGGTTCCCTTCTTGGCCAGGCGGCGGCCGAGGGCGTCGACGCTGGGGCGGATGCGGCGGGGCTTGGTGCCGAAGGAGCGGTAGGCGGTGTGCCACGCCTCGATGCGCGGGTCGCTCTCGTCGGCGGGAGCCCAGGTGCCGGAGGCGAGGTCTTGCTCCAGGTCCTGCAGGGCGGTGGTGGTGCGGGGCCAGGGCTCGCGGCCGTTCAGGCCGGTGGCGGTGACGATGGCGATCAAGGTGTCGGGGAAGGCGTCGGCGACGGCGGGGCTGATACGGAAAGTGGTCATGCTGAACGGCTCCGTTCCGGGAGGGTGGGCTGGGGGGTGAGAGGGGTCAGGGGTTCCAGGTGCCGATGCGGTCCAGGCGGCGGAGCTGCTGGGCGGCGGTGGGTGCGTCCAGGGCGGTGCCGCGTGCGGTGAGCCGGCGGGCGGTGTCGGTGCGCTGCTCGACGGGTTTGTGGTCGTCGTACTTGAATTTCGCCCGCACGTCGGTGACGTCGAGGCGGAGGCCGCGGATGCCGGGCAGCATCCGCCCGTACGGGGGCTGGTCGACCTCGATGGGGGCGTGGTCGCCGTCGGGCTGGAAGTGGGCCATCTGGCGGCGCAGCAGCTCGGCCTTGGCCTGCGGCTCGTCGACGATGGTGGCCTGGCAGGTGAACTGGACGGCGGCGTAGTAGCTGGTGGGGACGCCTTCGGTGGCTGGGACGTCGGGCTTGGCGCGCCAGGGGCCGGGGATGAAGGCGTAGTCGCCGGTGACGGTGAAGGTGACGTTCGGGTCGGCCTCGATCGTCTTCCAGATGGGGTTGGGGCGGGCGAGATGCACGAGCAGGGCCGTGCCGTCGACGGCGAAGTGGGTGGGCACGACGGTCGGCGGGTGTCCGGGCAGGCCGTTGACGCCGAGGATGCCGAAGTCGTGGCCCTCCGCGATCCAGGTCTGCCATTCGGCGTCGTCCAGGGCGGCGTCCCAGGGCTGGATGAACATGCCGGGCTCCTTCCAGAGGCAGGGGGCAGGGATCAGGTGAGGGCGAGGAGGCTGACGGCCACGGCGGCGGTGCCCAGGCCGATGAGCTGTCCTCGGTGGATGCGTTCGGAAAGGACGCTGCGGGCGAGCAGTACGGTGCCCGCCGGATACAGGGCGGTGATCACGGCGACGACGGCCAGGTCACCGCTGCGGGCGGCGAGCAGGAACAGCAGGTTGGCCACCGAGTCCAGCACACCGGCCGCCGCCGAGATCCCGTACGCGGGCTTCTCCGGGCCCAGGCGGCGGAACATCACGCCGGCGGCGGCCAGGGTGACGGCGGAGGAGACGGCACGGCCGACGATCAGCGGGCCCACCCCGCTGTCGGAGGGCGCCTGGTGCAGGAAGACCAGTTGCAGCGCGATCGCGGTGCCGGCGCCGAAGGCCGACAGCAGCGCGGCGCGCGAAGGGCGGGCCGACTTCGCGCCGTGCCCGGCGCTGACCAGCACCACGGCCGCCAGCGCCAGCGGCAGGCCGATCAGACCGGCCGGGCCCAAGTGCTCGCCCTGCACCAGACCGATGCCCACCGGCAGCATCGCCGAGATGAGTGCGGTGATCGGGGAGAGCACGTTCATCGGCCCGATCGCCAGCGTCTTGTAGAGCAGGGCGAACGCGGCGGCCGAGGCGACGCCGGAGGCAGCGCCCCAGGCGAGGGTGGCCGGCGCGAAGGAGGCACCGAGGAAGGGCCACAGCAGCAGCTCGACCGTGAGCGAGGCCGGAGCGGCGACCATCACGGTCCGCAGGACGTGGGCCTTGCGGGCACCGAGGCCGCCGAGGAAGTCGGCGCACCCGTAGGCCAGGGAACTGCCCAGGGCCAGCAGCAGAGCGATCACAGGTGGTACATCCCTTACCATCAATGGAACGACTCCACCGTACAACGCACCGACCGCAAATCGTCAACCGAACGACTACGTGGTCCAATGCAGTGACCTACCTGCTTGGAGGGGTGATGGGATGACCGAGACCGACGTGGCGCTGCGGACACTGGCGCACAACGTCCGCGCGGCCCGCATCCGTGCCGGACTGTCCCTGGACGAACTCGGCCGCCGGGCCAAGGTCAGCAAGGGAGCCCTCGTCGCTCTGGAGAAGGCCCAGGGCAACCCGAACTTCGCCACCCTGGTCCGCCTCGCCGACTCCCTCGGCGCCTCCGTCTCCGCCCTGACCGAAGGCCGCCCCGAACAGCGGGTGCGGGTGGTGGACGCCGACGCCGTCATGCCCCTGTGGAAGGGCGAGCGCGGCAGCGAGGCGCGGCTCATGCTGACCACCGGTGGTCCGGCGCCCACCGAGGTCTGGCGCTGGACCCTGGAACCCGGCGAGGAGTACCCCAGCCACCCCCACCAGGCCGGCGTGACCGAGACCGTCAGTGTCACCGCGGGCGAGATGGTCCTCGTCGTCGACGGCACCGAATACCCCGTCGCCGCCGGACAGAGCGCCACCTTCGACGCCGACGCCACCCACACCTACCGCGGCGCGGGCACCCGGACCTGCCATCTGATCATGACCGTCCACCTGCCCCCGGGCCCCGGGTGACAGCCCGGTGACCCCAGGAGACCGGACCGCATCCGACCTCCTGACGGCGCCATCCGTATACGCTCAGCGTGTGGCACCGCGGGTCTCCTGCTGGCCAGGGACGATGCGATGGCTGACCGGGATGGGGGAGCTCGGAACCCAGACCGGAGGCGTTGCGTCGGGCGTCGCCGACAGGAGGACCCCGCGCAGGGGCAGTGAGGCCGGCAGGCCTTCGAACGCCGGCATCGGCCGGTCCCCGTGGTAGGCGATCGACAGTGAGGGCTGCGCCAGCGCCCGCATCCGTACGACGAGCTCCGCTTCGTCCCCGGCGGCCTTGGGCTGCACGGTCTGCATGGGAATCGGGGTGAAGCTGAACCGGGCCTTGAACCCGAAGAGTCCCGGTTGGGCCGTGTGCCCGAGGAGGGAAGGGTCGCTGCCCAGTGAGGCCCAGGTGTAGCCGCGCTCCCGTGCCGCGTCGAAGGCAGCGGTGTACATCAGACGCGAGAGCATGCCTTGCCGGGCCGAGTCCGCTGCCGCGGAGAACCTGACGTGAACGAGAGACTGGTCGGGCCGCAGCGAGCACAGGCAACCGCCGACGAGGACGCCGTCGGCGTGCGCGAACACCCCGAGGAGAGAGGGCAGGTCGCGCAGCAGGAGCCGCTCCTGCCGCCTGGCGTAATTGACCCCGTGAGGCATCGCGGAGATCTGCCGCTCGTACAGTTCGAGGAAGCCCCGCAGATCCTCCTCCCCGACGTGGTCGAGGACGCCAACCGTAATGCCGCTCGTGACGGCTGCCCGCGCGGCATTGCGGTGACTCTTGCGCTCGCTGACCGACAGGCGCTGTCGGAACGTGGCCGCCGAATCCGTCAGGGGAGCCAACCAGTTCACCCACGCCGGCTTGACCAGAAAGCCGGCAGCTTCAAGCGCGGGACGCCGGTCAAGGTCTGCCAGCCTCACCCTGACGATGTCGACATCGCAGGCAGGGTCGTGCCAGTTCCTCTCCAGGGCTTCTTCCCAGCCCACGTGTGCGATCGTGACCGCTCCCTGCACGTCAAGCCGCATGGTCGTCCCTCTGACCCATCGATTCGGGCCGGTCACGAACCGGCCCCCTGCCGCGCAGCAGCCTGCCAACGGGCGTCCGCCCCCGCATCCTCCGCCGTGCCGCTCCGGCGGACCGGACCCGGCATGGCGGAAGATGCGTACCGTCCGGGGCAGGCGGGCTGCCGCTCACACGGTGTTTCGGGTCCACGCGCTCACGCGACCCAGGGCGCCATCGGATACCAGATCAGGTCACGGGCGGCCAGGAGGCGTACGTCCCAGTAAAGGATCATAAAGATGCCGGCAGCGAGGAACGCCCCCGCCATCAGAGCCGACGCACGGCTCGGGCGATTCGTCAGCGCTCGGTGAATCCGGTCCCCGAAGAGACCCGTGACGACCAGGAACACCATCGCCATGACCGTGATGTTGCCGAGGCTCTGCAGGGCGAACTCCAGCGCTGCGAAAAGCGAGTTCCGGCTCTCGGCGGCATCCTGGAACAGCTGCCTGAACAGCGGGAACGGCCGACCGATGAGGAACGCGCCGATCAGGCCGCCCATGAAAAGCAGGGGAGCACCCGGCAGAACCCGGGACACGTTTGCCAGCGGGTCGCGCACCACGCCCAGCGCGGCCAGCCCGAGGTACGTCATGACCAGGCCGATCAGCCCGAACACCACCATGGCCTGTATGAGTCGCCCGGAGAAGCCCCCGCCGCCCTGGCCCTGCTCGAACTGCGGCATGCCCGCGCCCACCAGGCCGACGACCGTGCCGTACAGCGCCGACACGATGACAGCGCCCAGTGCGAGCAGGCCGACGGGGCGCAGCGCGGCGGCCATACGACCCCGTCGTGAGGTGGCTCCAGCACCGGTCAGTGGCGCCAATGCACTGAACACGGCGACGTTGCACGCCGTGAACGTTCCTGCGATGCCGGTGGCCAGGGCAAAGGCGAGGCCCGCCAGGGCGCCGGCGATCGGCGTCTCCTTGGCGGGGTGGCCCAGGAGCGTATTCGCCACGTTGTCACCGATGGTCTGGTCGACGAACTTCGCCGACCAGACCACTGTGAGCGCGAAGCCAAACAGCGCACTGAGGGTCACGATCAGTGCGCGTCGCCGGGGCACGTGGCCGTTGAAGAAGAACGAAGGCGGACGGGTCGCGGCTTTCGTACTCCGCTGCACTGTCTGCGTCATGAGGTGTCGCCCTTCCATTCAGGGTTGAGGGGGGTGTCGCGCTGGGCAGCGGCTGCTTCGTGCACCTCAGCGGCGTATCGAGCACGCGGCACGAACGTCATGCGTCCACTTCGAAGAGCCGTCTTCACGGGGGCACTTGGCCTTCCGACGAGCAAGCGGTCTCCGCGTCGTCCTCCGGCCGGGGGCCGGTCTGCTCGTGTTCGTACGTCGTCGGCGGCTCCGCCTGCGGCGCGGCGCCCGGCACGTCCGGGAGCAGCATGTCGAAGCTCCGCCACAACCAGGCCCACGCCGCGACCGAGCGGGGCAGCTTCGCGTACGGCACGACGCGCTTGCCCGGCACTACCCTCGCCCCTGCCTGCCGGCACGTGGGCGCACGGTGTCGTCCGACGCCTCCGCGGTCGTGGGCTCGTACGTGTACTGGACCCCGGTCAGTTCCTCGGACAGGGCCCACAGCCGTGCCCGCGCCCCCTTGCTTCGGGAAGCCCGGCTGGACGACGCCGGCCCGGGTCTCCCCCGGTTCCCGAAGAGCCCCGACGGACCGAGATACGCACCGCCCGGCACATCGGCGTCCATGGCCGCCCGCAGCGAAGGCAGCGCCGCCTGATCCGCGGGGTGGGCCAGCCATCGGAGCCCCGCCGCCACGACTGGGCGTAGCAGCGCAGGCGGGTCTCCGCTCCACAGCCGGGTCGGTGACAGCCCCGGATGCGCAGCCAGGGACGTCGTGGCGGCGCCCGCGGTGGTGAGCCGGTGCTGCAACTCCCTCGCGAACAGCAGGTTGGCGAGCTTGGAACGTCCGTACGCGGTCACCGATCGCCGGCCGTCATCGGACCGGGCGCGGGCGGCATCAACACCACCGAAGCCCGCCCGGTGCGCCAGGCTCGCGACCGTGACGATCCGGGAATCGGGCACCGGGATCATCGATGGCAGCAACAGTCCCGTGAGCGCGAAGTGGCCGAGGTGGTTGACTCCGAAGTGGGCCTCGAAGCCGTCCTCGGTGCGCTGGTACGACGGGAACATCACCCCGGCGTTGTTGATCAGCAGGTCCAGCCGGTCGTGCCGGTCGAGCACCTCCGCCGCCGCCCGGTGGATGGAGTCCAGGGATGCGAGGTCCAGCAGGACGATCTCCGTGCTGCCGCCGATCCGCGTGGCCGCGGCCCGGCCTCGCTCCAAGCTGCGGCAGGCGAGGATCACATGTGCCCCGCGAGCCGCGAGCGCTCGGGCGGTCTCGAGCCCGATGCCTGCGGACGCGCCGGTCACCAGCGCCGTCCTGCCCTTCTGGCCGGGAGCATAAGCAAGGGACCAGGCCATACACCCTCCTAGAGGCACATGGGGGCGAGCGTCAGCGCGCTCCGCTGTATCCGCGTACGACGACGACGTCGGCCACGGCGTTGTAGAACGACGGGTCGGTCGGCAGGGCCGTTGCGAGTCCGCTCACGTAGCGGTTGAACATCGCGAACGCGGCTGCGATCAGTACCGTGTCGTGGATGTGGTCGTCCGTCGCACCTTCGGCGCGGGCCGCAGCGATCGTGGTGTCGGAGACCGGGGCGGCCTTCGCCTGTATTTCGGCGGCGACCTTCAGCAGTGCCCGGATCAGCGGAGAGATGGGGGCCCGGTCGGCATCCGCGAGTACCGACGCGACCAATTCGGCGCCGCCGTCCAGCTGCGCTGCCGCGAACGCGCTGTGGGAGCCGGCGCAGTAGGCCGTGCAGTTCAGATGGCTCACGTAGGCGGCGATCAGCTCGCGCTCGCCCCGGCTCAAAGGCGACTCGCCTTCGCGCAGGAGAGTGTCGGCGAGCTGCGACAGAACACCCGCCGTGTCCGGGCGCTGGACAAACAGTCCGCTGATTCCGGGAAGATCATTGGCAATCTCGATGTGGGGCACGGCGTCCCATTCCTCATCCGGAGTCGACAGGGGCGTGCTCATAGTCGGGACACACACCCTTGGCAGCCAACTCCCAGAGTGCGGAGCTCATGCCTCCGGGCCGCCCCTTGAACCTCCTCCGGTCCTCTACGGACACACGGATACACGGATTCCGGGAAATCAGCACGCCGGAAGAAGACTGCTGTTCGGGCGGCTGCTGCAATGAGGAAGCTGATTCCGGAACTCGGAGGGACAACTCATGTCGACCGGCACACAAGGCCCGCCATCTCGGTCGCGTCGTGCGTTCAAGGCGCTTAATACCTCATGGCACAAAAACGGGCTCAGGATATTCCTGGTCATTGTCCTGGCGCACTGGGCGGAGCACCTGACGCAGGCGATCCAGATCTATGCCCTCGGCCGGCCGGTGCCCGAGGCGCGTGGCGTCCTGGGAATGCCCTTCCCATGGCTGGTCACCTCGGAATGGATGCACTACGGCTACGCGCTGGTCATGCTGGGTGGGCTCATTCTGCTCCGGCCTGGATTCAGCGGCCGGTCGCGCACCTGGTGGAACGTCACGCTCGGCGTTCAGACGTGGCACCACTTCGAGCATCTTCTCCTGCTGACGCAGGCGCTGGCCGGTTCGTATCTGTTCGGCAAGGCGGCCCCCACCAGCATCATTCAGCTCGTCATGCCGCGGGTGGAGCTGCACCTGTTCTACAACGCCCTCGTCACCCTCCCCATGGTGGTGGCCATGGTGCTGCACACCCGGACGCATGAGTCCGGGAACGAGGCGGTGCGCTGTACCTGCGCCCCGCAGACCTGAGCTGTGGCCGAGATGGCGGGCGTGGCCGACTCCCTCTCGCCGGCTCGGACCGGAAGCGGTGCCGGAGCCCGCGAACCCTCGTGGTTCGTGTCGAGCCTGCTCCTGGCGCTGGCGTGTCTGCTGCTGTACATGGGCCTGCCCAACCTGGGGGGCGCCTTGCATGCGGCGACGGTTGACGGTGTGCCGGGTACGTTCACCGCACGCCGGCTCAGTTGCGTGTCCCACCCCGGCCATGAGACCTGCGAGTGGATCGGCACGTTTCGATCTGCCGATGGAACGGTCGCGCGCACGGCCGCCCGACTGTACGGCAGCGATCGTGACTCACTCACGGCAGGCAAGCGCACGAGTGCTCTCGACATCGGCAATCCGCAGCTGGTCTACAGCTCCGGGGGCTCCTACCAATGGGTCTTCGTCGTAGCGATGCTGATCGCTGGGTACGCCCTGCTCTGGCTGCTCGCCAGGCGTCACCTGATGCCTCCCCGAGAAAAGGCGCGTCCCTGACGGCGCCGGCAGGGATACGGGCATGGAGCGGGCCGTGAGTGAGGCGTGTCCTACAACGACGTGTGCGGGAACCATTCAGCGGGCGAACACACCGTGGAAGCCGAAGGGGATGGCGTGCGGTGCGCGGGCTCGGGCCAGTTCTGTGAAGTCGCGCGCGTCCAGCACGAGAAGAAAGGAGGACGGCTCGTGCGGTCCGGCGTCGAGGACGATCGACAGCACCACGCCGTCGTCCTCCGCTGTTGCCCCGGGGGCCGGCACGAACACGGGTTCGCCCGGGTAGGTGCCCGGCGAGTGCCAGAGTCGATTCGTACGTTCGACAGTGTCCAGCTTGACCAGTTGGTTGGCGAAGGAATCCCTCTGGTCGCTGCGGGCACCGATGCCGTAGGCGTACCGGTAGGGCAGCCCGTTGTGGGCCTCGTAGGAGATCCGGGGCAGTTCCAGCGACTCACTGGAAAGTCGCTCGGCCGTCACGCGGCTGTCGGCGAGGCTGATCCGGAAGCGCGTGGGGTAGGCCTGGGGGACGGCGCCACCCGCGCGCAGCCGGTCCAGGCGAAAGGCGTCGATGACGGTGGCATCCCGATAGGCGGCCAGGTCGAGGACTATGTCCTCACCTTCCTCCCAGGCGTTGATGTGGTGGAAGGCAAAACAGGCCGGCCCCTCGTAGACACCGCGCACGCCCCCGTGACGCAGGTCGAAGACGACGAAGCGTGTGCCGCGCTGCGGTTCCCAGCGGAAGTTGTCTATGAAGGGCCGGCCGCTGAGCAGCAGCTTCAGCGGGTTGACGACCAGGGGGAACTCCGCGAGCACCAGGTATCGGCCCGTGATGCCGAAACTGTGCATGTACGAGGGGGCCGCGACACGGTGACACCCGACCAGTTCCCGCTGCGTACCGCCCGCCGCCTGCCGGTACACGCGGTACTCGCTACGGCGGGAATAGTGCGTCAGGTAGTTGACCAAGTCTCCTGTGGCCCGGTCCTGGTGCGGGTGGGCCGACGTGATCTGGCCGTGCAACTCATCCTGATAGTCCACGATTCCCACCGTGGCAAGCGTCTCCGCATCGAACTCCACCGGCACGGGAGTCTCGGTCAGCGCCACCAGCCGCTCCCCGAAGCGGGCGATGTTGACGTTGGGATTGCTGGAGGTGCCGGCGGCACGGCGGATGCGGGGGGTGAAGAAGGGGGTGAAGAAGCGTGCGAACAGGGATCGGCAGGGGTCGGTGGCGAACTCCATGTAGGCGATCCGGCCCTGGGCGCACACCGCTCGCGCGGCCGGGGTGTCGATGTAGCGGTTGGCGTAGGTGACCCGGCCGCCGGACTCAATGGCGAAACGGTGCAGCATGGCCTGGCCGTCGAACCAGTGCTCGAACGTACGCGCTCCGGCCTCGAAGCATGCCGGACCGTTGCGCAGCAGCGTGCCGCTCAGCCAGTCCGGCAGGGAGCCTGTCACAGCCAGTTCGTGACCGGACTTCTCGGATTCCAGGCTTCGCAGGCCGGCTGCGAAATCGAGGGCAGGCGGATGCACAGGGGTGCCGGGTTTTCGCATGTCCCTCTCCTCGCTGCGGGCGATCGGCGTGCGCGCACGTCACATGAAGCTTCATCGGTTCGCTGACCGGGCGTGGCTCCCTACACCACGTCGGTGGCGGGGGAAGCGCTGCCCGTTGGGGCATCGGTCGCCACCGTTTGCGCTTCGGTGGTCTCGCCGGACGGCCGGGTGCGCTCTCCCCACCTCGCGATGGCCGGGCCGGTGAGCCCGAGGAGCAGCAGAAATGCGCCGAGCCCGATCCAGCCGGTGCTGCCGAGGCTCAGCGCGAGTCCCAGCAGCAGGGCGGGTGCCGCAGCCTTCGCTGCTCCGGCGACCGCGCCGGCGACCCCTTGGTACTGGCCCTGCGCGTACGCGGGCGGCATGCCGAACTCGAACGCGAAGGTGCCGCTCACGTAGTAGATCTCGCCGAGCGTCAGCAACACCATGCCGACGACCAGGAGCAGCAGTGCCGCCCATGCGGGCACACCGGCCATCAGGCTCATCGCGGCGCAGCCCAGCAGCAGGGCGAAGCCGGCTCGGCGCAGTGCCGTTCCCCCGTCGGTGATCGACTGAACCTTTCCGCCGATTCTGACCTGGAGCAGCACGACAAGTGCTGTATTGAGCACGAAAGCGACGGTGACTGCCCACCCCGGCGCGTCGGTGTAGTTGACGATCCATACCGCGATCATGATTTCCAAGATCATGTTCTGTATCGCCATGGCGCCGCCGACCAGCGAATAGGCGAGGAACGCCTTGTCTCTCAGCGCGATCCTCTTCGACGGCGCGCCCTCGGAGCCGTCGGCTTCCTTCTCCGGCCGGGGCAGCGGCTGGTAGTTGGGCAGCTTGAACAGCATCGCGAGGGAGGCGACCTGAGTCAGCGTGAAGGCGAGAGCCAGCGCTCGGTACGAGGTGGAGGTGTCCATCTGAATACCGACGCCGGCGATCAGAGAACCGAGGGACACGCCCAGGTTCGCCACCACCCTGATCTTGGACCTGATCGTGACCGCCTGGTCGCCGCCGATCCGTCGCAGCATCGCGCCGGATGCGGGGTAGTTGGCCGCGAGGCTGGCGGCCGAGAGCATCTGGACAGCCAGCAGCATCCAGAAGTTCTGGACGAACAAGTAGGAAACGCCCACCACGCTATGACCGGCAAAGGTCGCCATCATCACGCGCCGCGGGCCGATTCGGTCCGCAAGCGCCCCGGCAGGAACGGAGAGCGGAATCGCCAGCAGGCCGGACACCGTAAAGGCAAGACCGACTTGAGCCGCTGACAGGCCGACTATTTTGATGAAGTACAGGGTGCTGATGGGCAGGATGATGCCGCCACCGATCGTGGCGACGAATGTCGACACGACAAACGTGCGCTGAACACCTGGCTCGGCGAATGCAGATCCCATCAGGGACATAAGCTTAAATCTGGACATACCCTGCCTTCTGTGTTCAGCAATGACTGCACTCGCTGCAACAGCCTAGAGCGCACCTGACGCGGCAGCATCTCTCAGAATGCGATCCATTTCCAGGGAACCTCGGAATCATCGGGCACAGCGACAGGCCAGGGCGCACATCCGCAATCCACGAGTCGTCGGCTCCCCCCTCCAGCGCATACCTTCCCTTCTCGTGCTCGAGCACGAGAAGGGAAGGTAGTTGGCAGATGCCACACATCAAGGGGCCGGTTCGCTACCCGCTGTCCGCCGAGCTGTCCGCGCGCTGCGTCGATCAGCCGGGTGGAGAGGACATGGCGAGGTTCGTCATGCCGCTGGCGTGGCGGATCAAGGGAAGCGTGGACTCGGCTGCCCTGCAGCATGCGTTGGACGACGTGGTGACCAGGCACGAGTCACTACGCACCACCGTCACCTGCGGCTGCGGGGACGGCGAAGCCGGCTACCAGACAGTGCTGCCGCCCGTGCCGGTGCCGTTGACCGAGCACCGGCTGACGCCCGGCCCGAACGAGTCGCGCGACGATCTCGCCGAAGAACTCCTCATCAAGCTGCACTCGGACACCATGTCGATGCACGAGACACCCTTGCTGCGGGCCGCCCTGCACCGGTTCGACGACCAGGATTCCGTGCTCACCATCCTGTTCCACCACATCTCCGGCGACGGACGGTCAACCCACCTGCTCTGGCGCGATCTGGCCGCCTTCTACCGTGCACGTACAACCGGGACGGAACCGGACCTGCCGCCCATCCGGCAGTACGGTGAGTACGCCGAATGGCAGCGGGAGTGGCTGAACAGCCCGAAGACCAAGGAGCTCAAGGAGTTCTGGGGCGGTCAGCTCGCCAACGCGCACATCCTGGCGCCACCTGCGGATCACCCCGATCGGGTCGCCGATGCGCATGACCCTCACTACGGCAGCGTCATCGTGGATGTGACTCCGGACGAGATGGCGGAGGTGCGGGCCCGCGCACGCAGTGGGCGCAGCTCCACCTGGCACGTACTGGTCGCGGCGGGTGCGCTGCTCGCGGCTCAGCTCTCCGGGGAAACCGATGTGGCGATGATGACCCTCCGGGCTTCGCGTGATCACAAGGATTTCCAGGAGACGATCGGCATGTTCGTCGACACCATGCCGCTGCGGGTCGATCTCGACGGTTGCGAGACCTTCCGGGACGTCCTGATCCGAGCACGCAATACCTGCCTCGAGGCATATCGCCGCCCACTGCCGAGCCGCAATATCGCAGAGGAAAGCCCTGAGTTCCTACAGCCCTACGTGAGTGCGGAGAACGTACCGGTCCTCTTCACCTACTCGGTGCATGCACGACCGGGCGAGGAAATCAGGATCGCCGACGGAGCCGAGCCGGTGAAACTTCGGCAGGAGGCAGCGCTCAACCGAGGGGGCTTGTGCAATTGGATTATCTGGGACCTCCAGTCGGGCGGCCTGAGGATGCAGCTCGAATATCCCCCCGAGCGGATCGACGAAGGCACCGCAGCACACTGGACCACCCTGTTCCGCGAGCTGATGCTGCGCATCACCAACACTCCCGATCAGAGCTGGAAGGAAGTCTAGTGGACGCCACAACCGCCAATGACCTCGCCTCCAAGGTTCTCGCCACGGTGATCACCGCGGTCCGGAGGGTCTATTCCGGAGAAGTCGACGAGAACCTCGACCTGATCGCGGCCGGCTTCGATTCGCTTTCCTCCATGGAGCTGACGACCATCCTGGAGCAGGAACTCGGTGTCGACTGCACGCTCGCGGACATTTTCGACACGACCTCTCTTGCCGAGCTGGCCGACCTTCTGGTCCAGCGCATCAACGAGGCCGGCAACCGGTAGCGCCGAGGAACGGTGAGAGGCACGGAGCCCGCAGCACCTGATGGAGGCGTCGGATGACCGATGAGAACGAAGCCTGCACAGTCGTCGTGTGCAGGTATCAACCGGAACTGCTCGCGGCGCTCCTGGACCACGATGCCCGGGCTTCCCGGGACATCGACGTCTGTGTCGTGCTGGAACGCGCCGACGTCATGTACAAGTCGACGGACGACCAGCTGCTCGCACGGTGCCGGAAGGTGTACACCGTGGGCAGTTTCGACTCGCTGGCCGAACTGTCGGCCGTAGCCGTCGACCTGCGCCAATCCTGGCCGCCGGTGAGCCGGGTGTGCAATCAGGACGAGCTGAGCCAGTTCGGCGCAGGCTATCTGAGGTTGCTGCTCCAGGACGGTCAGTCCGAGCCGATTCATCACGTCGCGCTCCGGGACAAGCGTTTGATGAAGCAATTGGTCCGAGACGCAGGTGTGCCCACAGCGGAGTTCCGGTCCCTTCCCGAGCCCGGAGACCGGGCCGCCGCGGCCGCGGCGGCGGGCGAGCTCACTGCTCCGCTGGTCGTGAAGCCGGCCGCCGGCTTCGGAGCCAGCTCCACGGTCAGAGTCGATGACGCCGCGGACCTGGGCCGGGCAGCCGGCGAGGTGACCTTCGATCCGGCGCAGCGCTCCCGGCATCTGATCGTCGAGGAGTTCGTGCCGGGCGATGAGTTGTGCGTCGACGCGCTCTGGTCCGGCGGAGAGGCGCTGACCTTCGTGGTGCACCGATATCTGCGCCCACGGATGACAGTTCTGGAGAACGCGCTCGACGGATCGGTGATCCTGCTGCCCGAGGACCATCCCGAGTTGTACCGCCGGCTGCGGGAGATGCACTCCCGGATCAACCCGGCTCTCGGCATCCACGACGGGCCGAGCCACCTCGAGGTCTTCGAGCGTCCGGACGGTGAGCTGGTCTTCTCCGAGGTCGCTTCCCGTGCCGGAGGCGGCTGGGTCCAGGACATGATCAGCGCCTATCACGGCCACTCCACCTGGTCACTGGTCGCCGACGCGGTTCTGACCAGTGGCGTTCCGGCCCTTCACCGGGCCTTTCCGCACATCGGTGGGATCAGCATCCGGCCCGCCTCGCCCGGTGTCATCACCGCGGAACCGGCCGACACCGACCTACGGGCCTTTCCCGGCACGATCGCCTGGCAGCGGCGCCGTCGCGTCGGTGATCGAGCCCGTCTGATGGGACCGTCGGACTGGTACTTCTTCGTGATCCTCGGTGCGGACACGGCCGAGGGCCTCGTGGAGACCTGCGTCCGAGCTGCCCGGACCTTCGCCCTCCGGACGGACGCCGAGGACCCATCCGCGGTTGCGTCGAAGCCGTCGGACCGCGAGGGGCGTCGGCCGCAGTCGACGAGATGACGACGTCCACGACGCCCTGGCCCCCGAAGATCTGGTCGACGCCGACCGCCATGCGTGCAAATGAACCACGCGAAGTCGGAGAATGTGGGCTTCTGACATGAATGCAGATCACTCCGCTGCACCCTGGGCGGACGCGGCGTGCGGTCGGCCGAGCGGCCACCCCTGCGGAACCGTTCCGATGCGCGAGTCAATCGCCTATCCGTTCCTGGAACAGGCAACCGCACATCCCCACCGCGAGGCCGTAAGGCATTCTTCCGGAGCATTTACGTACGGGGAACTCGCAGAACGAGCAATATCAGTTGCCGGCGGCCTCCAGGATTTCGGAGTCACACCGGGGTCCCGGATCTCTTTGATCGCGAACCGAGACCCCCAGTTGATTGTTTCCGTCATCGCGTGCCTCATGACAGGTGCAATCGTTTCCGTCGTGGATGCAGCGTATCCGGCGAAACGCGTGCATGGAATGGTCACCGCAGCTCGACCCGCCTGCGTACTCGTTGCCGGAACACGCTATCGCCCAGATTCAGAAATTCCCGTTCTCTCCACCGATGAAATGGCATTCCGTAGCGGAACCATATCCGAAAGCACCTCCGCCCACGCGTATCTCGGGCACACATCCGGGACCACCGGCCACCCCAAGCTCGTCAATGGAACGCACAGCGCGGTCAGGCACTTCATCCAGTGGTATGCACAGGACTTCGAGCTGGACGCACGCACTCGCTTCGCCATGATCTCCGGCCTGTCACATGACCCGCTGTGGCGGGACATTTTCCTGCCCCTTTCCATTGGCGGCCAGGTCCACATACCTGACCTCCGCACATGGGCTCACGGAGAAAAGCTCGCAGCCTGGTTGCAGGAGAACGCGATCACCGACCTCAATACCACCCCGACAATGGCGCGAAGATTCTTGACGGGACAAGGAGCCCCTCTGCCCGCACTGCGTCGTGTGGTTCTCGGTGGAGAGCCGGCATATTGGGACGACCTTCGCAGCTTCACGAGGAGCGCCCCCGCAGCCACCTTCGTGCCCTCCTACGGTGCAACCGAGACGCCTCAAATTGCCGCCCTGGGAGTCCTTGATTCCGGTGACATCGGTGACCAGTCGGGCATGGTCCCCCTCGGGGCCGCCGCTCCAGGCTTTGAACTGATGCTCGTGGACGAGGGTGGCGCCAGGCTGTCCGGCGAAGGGTTCGGTGAAATAGTTGTCCGCTCTCCGCACATAGCGCACGGATACTTCGATACGGCGAGCAGCACTGTCTTCCGTGTATCGGACGGCGTTCGCGCGTACGCGACCGGCGATATGGCATACCGAACCGCACAAGGAAACGTGATATTTCGCGGGCGAGATGACCGGCGCCTAAAAGTCCGCGGCGTAAGGATCGAGTCGACCGAGATCGAGTCGGCCATCCGGGAACTTCCAGCAGTAGTGGACTCCATCGTCGTCATGGCGCCTCCACAGGTGCCCGGAAAAGGAATTCCGGGCAGCGAGAAGCTATTGGCATTCGTCGCCACAAGGGAATCGGGGACTCTTTCCGAGAGGCAGGTCAAGAGCCATCTCGCCAAAGTTCTGCCGGCCGCTGCGGTCCCCGAGTACGTTTCCGTCACGCACGAGTTCCCCATCGGAACGAACGGGAAAGTCGACCTGCCCGGAATGCTCGATGAATGGAGGAAAGAGGTTCACACCCGAGCCGCCCCCCGAACAATCGGCTCCGCACGCCCTGATCCGCGCCTCCGCACACCGGCGGATGAATAGAACCACGCCGACCACGTCGTCGGCCCCCTCCCCATCGCAGAGAACATCGCTCGGAACGGAGTTCATCAGTGTCTGATACGCCAACGCCGACCGGCACGAAGCGAGTCCTGGTCATAGGCTCCACCGGATATCTCGGCCAGTACGTCGCGCGGTCGTTCGCCGATGCCGGGTACCGCGTCGCCGCCCTGCAGCGCCCCGGTGGCCGACCGGTCGACCCGCGCTACACCGCGGTACCTGGGGATCTGACGGACCCCGCCTCGTTGCGCAGCGCTTCCGAGGGTTTTGACCTGGTCATTCACGCAGGCCGGATCGAGGGGCCCCTGGAGCGCGAGGGCGTCGAGGCGATCCTCGCCTCCGGCACCCGGCTCATCCACACCTCTGGTGGCGACGTGCTCGGCCCTGGCGAAACCTTCGAGGACACGGTTCCCCAGCCACCCGACTGCGTGGCCTGGCGTGGCCCGGTCGAACACGCGGTGCGCCAGGGCGGCGGCATCCTGGTCCGGCCCGGACTGATCTACGGCAACAACGGCGGTGTCGTCCCGGACCAGCTGCTGCCGGTGACCGTCAAACTGGGTGCGGGACTCTACTTCGAACGGCGGGGCATCCGCTGGCCGGCCGTGCACGTTGCCGACCTCGCCGAGCTCTATCTGTTGGTGGCGGAGAAGGCCCAGCCGGGCACCGCGTGGAATGGGGTTGCCGAAACCATCCTGGTCGACGAACTCGCCGCGGCGACGGGTGATGGGAAGTCGGTGTGCTGGTTGTCGACCGACAACCCCCCGGAGGAGATCGCGGACATCGTCGAGCTGTACGTGATGGACCATACCGTGAGTTCAGAACGGACTCGGCGTCAGATGGGCTGGGCTCCCCGGCATCTGAACGCCATCGAATATCTTCGCGAGGAGTGCACGAAGGCTCTTCAGGCGCTTGCCTGACCTCGGATCGTCAGCGGGATTCGACGCTCGGCCTCCCCGACCTGGTCTTCCTCGGTGCGGGGCCGGCGCGTCCGGTGACGGCCACGAGCTCGCTGATGATCCGCGCGCGCGAACGTGAGTGTCCCGCCCACGAACCTGCTGGGCGGGACACTCACGTTTGGCGTGGCCATTCGGGTCCGGCGGTGCGGTCCGGCCCACCCGTCCTTGCGCGTAGGCCGTACCTCTGGTGCTGCCGGCCACTGGGGGCCGGCAGCAGCACGCGTCAGTGAAGGACGACCGGGAGGGTTGCGTAGCCGTTCATGATGAACGTGCCCTGCGGCGGGATGTCCTCAGGCGCGGTGGCGAGCCGCATGTTGGGGAAGCGCTCGAAGAGAGCCGGAAGGGCGAGTGTCGCCTGAAGAGTGGCCAGCGACCGGCCGAGGCACGCGTGTGGTCCGTAGCCGAACGACAGGTTGGTCTTGTCCTCGCGCAGGATGTCAAAGGCGTCGGCGGTGTCGCCGTGGACCTTCGGGTCGCGCCCGACGCCCGCGAAGGCGATCAGCACCAGGTCGCCCTTCTCGATCCGCACGCCGCCGATCTCGACGTCCTCGGCCGCGTACCGGAAGGGCAGCTGGGCGACCGCGGCGTCCTTGCGGACGGTCTCGGCAAATGCCGTGGCCCAGTCGGCCTTTCCGCTCGTCACCAGCTCCAGCTGGTCGGGGTGGCTCAGCAGGTCGACGACCGCGTGTGCCATGACGTTGCCGAGCGTCTCGGACCCCGCCCCCAGCAGCACGTGGAGGCTGCCGAGGAGTTCGTCGTCGGTCAGGGCGTCGTCCTCCTCACGTGCCTGGATCAGCAGACTGGTGAGGTCGTCACCGGGCTCTGCGCGCTTGGTGGCGACGAGCTCGGCCATGGCCTCGTGCCACTGGCGCAGGTTCTCCTCCGCCTCCTCCGGCGTGATGGTCGTCTTGCTGTTGGCCACCGCGCCCTGCAGCATCCGCTTGCGCGCCTCGACCGGCACCCCGAACATGTCGCAGATGACCCAGGCGGGCAGGGCGTACGTGAACCGTCCCTTGAGGTCGACCGCCTCACCCGGCTCGGCGGTTTCCAGGTCGTCGAGCAGTTCCTCGATGACCTTCTCGATGAGCGGACGGGTGGCTTCCACCTGGCGGGGCGCGAAGGCGTGGGAGACCAGTTTGCGGAGCCGATCGTGCTCCTCTCCGTCCCGGGTGTTGATGTTCTCCATCATCACCCAGGTGATCATTTCCCAGTCCATGGACACGTCGCCGTTGACCAGCGGCGGCCAGTACTTCTTGGCGTTCTTGGGGAACCGCGGGTCGAGAAGCATCTTCTTGGCGATCGCGTAGTCGGTCACCGACCAGCCGAAGTAGCCGCCCGGCAGTTCGACGCGCGTCACCGGCCCCTGCGCACGCAGCGCGCGTGCCTCGGCATGGATGTCCTTGCCCAGACGGTCAAGGACGATCGGGCACTTACCCATTGAGTCTCCTCCAATGGACCTAGTGGTGCCGGCGGTACCCAGCTTCGGAGTCGCCGACGGGCTATGTGTGAAATCGGTGTTCGCCCACCAGCGGGCACCCGACGGAGCGCCCAGGGCTTGCGCAAGTTCCCGGGATCGCCCACCTGCGGCGGTGATGCTCGGGAGCGGCTACGGGCGCTGGTCGTAGCTCTCCGTCAGGGCGGGGTCCTTGACGATCGCCGGCGCCAGGGCCTCGTCGATCCTGCGCACGAGTTCCTCGTCCAGCTTCTGGCCTGACGCGGCGACGTTCTCGACGACCTGTTCGGGGCGCGAGGCACCCACGATCGCCGCGGACACGGACGGGTTGTGCAGCACCCAGGCGATCGCCAGCTGGGCGAGGGTGAGGCCGGCCTCCGCCGCCAGCGGCTTGAGCAGCATCACCCGCTCCAGGAGCTCGTCCTTGAGCAGATGCCCCATGAACATGTCGTTGGCCGGGTCGGCGCCTCGGGCACCTGCGGGGCGCTGCTGTCCGGGCACGTACTTTCCGGTGAGCACGCCCTGCGCCATGGGTGACCAGGCGAACAGTCCAAGGCCCTCCTCGTCCCCCGCCGGGATCACCGCGGACTCGGGGACCCGCCAGATCGCGTTGTACTGAGGCTGCGAGGAGATCAGCGGCAGGCGCAGCTCGCGGGCGAGAGCGGCGGCCGCGTGGATCTGCTCCGCGGTCCACTCCGAGACCCCGATGTAGAGGGCCTTGCCCGCGCGGACCACGTCGGCGAATGCCTCCATGGTCTCCTCGAGCGGGGTGAACTTGTCGAAACGGTGCGCCTGGTAGATGTCGACGTAGTCCGTCCGCAGCCGCCGCAGGGAGCCGTCGATCGACTCGAGCACGTGCTTGCGGGACAGACCGCGGTCGTTGCGGCCCGGGCCAGTGGGGAAGTAGACCTTGGTGAGGATCTCCAGGCCTTGTCGACGCTCGCCGTGCAGGGCCTCGCCCAGCACGGACTCCGCACGGGTGTCGGCGTACATGTCCGCCGTGTCGAATGTGGTGATCCCGGCATCGAGCGCCGCGCGGACACACGCGCGCGCGGCGTCGGCCTCGATCTGCGACCCGTGGGTGATCCAGTTCCCGTAGGCGATCTCACTTACCATCAGGCCACTGCGGCCGACGAAGCGGTATTCCATCGTTCCGTCCTCTCGGTTCGGCCGATCGACAACGAGGGGTACCCGCGGGCACCCCTCGTCGCCGTCCGGCCTGGTCAGCTGCCCGTACCCGGCACCGGCACCACGCCGTCCATCGGGGTGTTCGCGTAGCAGTCCACCAGCCACTCGCCGTCGCGCTCGACGAAGAACCACATGGCGCGGATGGCGTGCTCGGTCGGCACCTCGGTGGCGTCGGGCAGATACGCGCCTCCCTCCGAGAGAAGCAGCACGACCTTCCCGTCCTCGCCGATGTAGCGCATTTCCTTCGGCACGCCGAGAACGTGGGTGCCCTTCCACTTGCCGCGGAAGGCTTCAGCCATGTACTCGCGAATGGCCGTGCGGCCCTTGAGCAGCGCCCCGGGAAGAATCACGCTGGCGTCCGGTGCGTAGACCAGCGAGAACGCCTCGGCGTCCTGTGCGCGCCAGGCCGCGACGACGCGCTGGATGAGCCCGCGGGCCGCTGCTGCGTCTTGAGGGCGAACGGGGTTGGCCGGCGCGGCTGTTGTTTCGGTGGTCATGGTTCTCCTGTCGGGTCGCTCAGACGAAGAAGGTGTTCGGCTCGAGCCCGCACAGCACCCGGCCGTAGAGCTCGAGGTTGGTGCTGGGCAGGTTGAGCGCGTGGATGGTGATGGCCTGGATGTCCCGGCGGATGCGCTGGATGAGCTGGTCGGCGTAGATGGAGCCGGCGCCGGATGCGCCGGCGAGCAGGTCCACTGCCTCCGCGGTGAGCTGGCACACCCTGCCGACAGCCATGCGTGCGTAGGCGCGTTCCTGAAGCGTCCACTCCTGACCCGCGGCCGCCTTGCCGTCCACCATCGCGGCGAGCTTGCGGGCGTGATGCTCGGCCTCGTCGGTCTTCAGCGTCGCCTCGGCGACCTGAAGGTGGGTGACGGGTGCGTCGATCTGCCGCTCGTACGACGTGTTGGTTATGGGGCGCTTGGCGATCCGTTCCAGGAAGTCCTCCTGGGCCGCGCGGGCCAGACCGATGAGCTTGCCGCAGGTGGCGACCCCGACAGCGCCGACCACCGGCGCGCGGTACATCGTCGAATCGGCATTGCGCTTCGAGGCGTACTGCTGCTGCAGCAGGGCGGGGATGGGGATGTAGCGCCCCTCCGGGACGAAGACGTCCTGCCCGCTCAGCGTGACGCTGCCGGTGCCACGCAGGCCGGAGACGTCCCAGTCCTCGACGGCGTCGAGCTCGGCGCTCGGAACGAGGCCCATGATCGGCAGCGCACCGTCGTCGGTGGGCAGGATGGCCGAGAACACCTTCCAGGAACTGTGCGCGGCGCCGCTGTTGAACGCCCAGGTGCCGGTGACCCGGAGCCCGCCCGTGGTGGGTTCGGCTGTGGCCGTCGGCGCGAGGGTGCCGCAGATGCGCACGTCCGGGTCGGCGAAGACCACGTCCTGGACCTCGTCGGGGAAGAGGCCCACGTTCCACGACATGATCCACCACGCGGCGACATCGAAGGCCACGGAACCGTCGCCGCGTCCGAGTTCGATGCCCACGTCGATCAGCGTGGCCGCGTCGCACTCGTAGCCGCCGAAGCGCGCGGGGGTCCGCATGCGGAAGATCCCGGCTTCGGTCAGCGCGGCGACCACCTCGTCCGCGAGTCGAGCCTCGTGCTCGGCGCGGGCAGCATGCTCGCGCAGCATCGGCACCAAGCCCCTGGCGCGCTCGACCAGTTCGGCCCGAGTGGGTATGGCTGTGCTCTGCACTTCGGCTCTCCTCTACTGTGACTGTGCCGGCGTCGTGGCGCGCACGGCCGCGGCGAACGACCGCAGGTCGGCGGTGAGCAGGTCAGGCTCTTCCATCGCGGCGAAATGACCGCCACGATCGTGCTCGGACCACTGCACGATGTTCGGAAAGCCCCGCTCGGCGAAGCGGCGGATCGGCTGTGCGGCATCGCGGGGAAAGACCGAGACACCCAGTGGCACCGGCAGCACCGGGGGCGGCGGGGGCAGGTTCGGCGCGGTGGGCAGAAGCGGGGCGTTGTCGCAGTAGAAGTGCGCGGACGACGCTCCGCTGCGGGTCAGCCAGTAGAGCGTGGCGTTGGTCAGCAGCTGATCGCGGTCCACCGCGTCCTCGGGTGTCTTCTCCGCGTCGGTCCATTCCATGAACTTCTCGACGATCCAGGCCAGTTGGCCTACGGGAGAGTCGGTCAGGCTGTACGCCAGCGTCTGTGGCCGGGTGGCCTGGAGCTTCATGTAGCCCGAGCCCTCGTCGGCGAAGAGCGACAGCAGGCCGAGCCGGCCGAGCTCGACCTCGCTGAGGCCGATGAGGTCGGCGGGGTCGGGGCTCGGCGGGGTGATCAGGAAGTTCAGATGCAGCCCGGCGACGTGCTCGGCATCGAGACCGGCCTGGATCGTTCCGACCCAGGTGCCCAGGTCGGCGCCCTGAATGACGTACCGGTCGTAGCCGAGGCGGCCCATCAGCTCGGCCCAGGCGCCTGCCGTCCGGAAGAAGCTCCAGCCCCGGTCGGCCACGGGGTTGGAGAAGCCGAAGCCGGGCAGGCTGGGGATCACCAGGTGGAACGCCTGCGAAGGGTCTCCGCCGTGTGCGCGGGGATCCGTCAGTGGCCCGATCACATTGGTGAATTCCACGAAGGACCCCGGCCACCCATGCGTCATGATCATCGGTGTCGCGTCCGGCTCGGGCGAGCGCACGTGCAGGAAGTGGATCGGCGTGCCGGCGATCTCCACACGGAACTGCGGGAACTCGTTGAGCCTGGCCTCTGCAGCGCGCCAGTCGAACTCGGTCCGCCAGTAGGACACCAGATCGCGGAGGTAGTCGAGTGGCACGCCCCGCTCCCAGTCCATGCCGGGGGACGTCTCCGGCCATCGGGTGGCGGCCAGTCGTCGCTGAAGATCCTCAAGCTCGGTCTCGGGGATATTGATACGGAAGGGTTGCATCTACGCTCCATGACCTTCGGCAGGACGATGACGGCGATGACAGAGAGTTGCCGCGCCCAGCGGAAAGGGGCCGACGTCCGTCACGCTAGGCGGACGGCGCAGACCGCCGAAAGTGCCTGGCTGACCAGCGCAATCACGAAGTGGAAGCCTCGCACTACGGAAGAAGTACGAAGGCATGCCGGGGCTTTAGCGTGGACCGAGGATGACAGCGGGTCCGTTTGGTTCACACCCAAGGAGATATGAGCTCATGGCAGCACACATCGGCGACCGCGCGGTCGTGCTGGGCGGGGGGATCGCGGGGTTGTTCGCCGCGCGCGTCCTTTCCGAGTCGTACCACGAGGTGACCGTGATCGACCGGGACACCCTCACCGGCGCCTACGGTCCGCGCTCCGCGACCCCACAGGGCCACCACATCCACGCCCTGCTCGCCCGTGGGCAGCAGGTCATGGAGGAGCTCTTCCCGGGCATCACGCGCGAGCTGATGGCGTGCGGCGTGCCGGTCGGTGACTTCGGTTCCAGCCTGAGCTGGTACTTCAACGGGCAGATGATACGGAGGACGGAGACCGGTCTGGTCTGCGTCGCTGCCGGTCGTGCACGGCTGGAGGCTCACCTGCGCGAGCGCGTCACCGCGCTCCCCGGCGTGAGCTTGGTCGAGCGCACCGACATCCTCGGACTGGTCACGGCCGGGCGGGAGCGGATCGTCGGAGTACGGATTCAGGAGAAGACGCCTGGGTCCGCCGAGAGGAGCCTGGAGGCCGACCTCGTCGTCGACACCACGGGCCGCGGCTCCCGCACCCCGCGGTGGCTCGAGGAACTCGGGTTCGGGGAGGTGCCGCAGGAGCGCGTCGACATGGATCTGACGTACACCACGTGCGACTTCGAGGGGCCGCTGCCCTTCGACCCGCTCGGCGACGACATCGCGCTGATTCCCGTGGCCACGCCGGCGATGCCGCGTGGAGCGATCTTCGCCCGCATGCCGGACCGGTACTCGCTCTCGCTCAACGGGATCCTCGGCGACAAGCCGCCGACGGACCTCGAGGGCTTCCTCCGGTACACCCGGACGCTGCCCGTTCCGGAGATCTACGAGGCGGTCAAGAACGCCGTGCCGATGGGCAAGCCCCACACCTTCCACTTCCCGGCCAGCGTGCGCCGGCACTACGAACTGCTGCCCGACCTGCCTGAGGGCCTGGTCGTCCTGGGCGATGCGGCGTGCACGTTCAATCCGGTCTACGCCCAGGGCATGACGGTCTCCGCGCTGGGTGCTGCGCTGCTCGCCGAGCATCTGAAGGTCGGGTCGCCGCCCAAGCCCACCGCGTTCCAGCGGGACCTGGCCCAGGTGATCGACGCGCCGTGGATGATGGCCGCGGGCGCCGACCTGGGCTTTCCCGGAGTGCAGGGTCTGCGCACGCTTGAGGTTCGGATGGGCAACGGGTACATGCCCAAGCTGCAGGCCGCCGCCACGGCCGACCCCACTCTGTCCGAGGCCTTCCTGCGTGCGGCCGGCATGATCGACCCGCCGCAGGCTCTGATGAGCCCGGAGATCATGGGCCGGGTCTTCGCCGCGGGCTGATCCGGGACGCACACGGGGCGTGTTTCGAAGTCCCGCCCGTCCGCCTCGCGGGCGGACGGCGCTGCTCTCGAAACACGCCCCAGGTGTATTGACGCGCGGCCTCGGGTCCAGCCCGCAGAATCCCGGGCCCGCGAACTCGCCCCCTTCATACGTGTGCGGAGCCGACAACCATCCGTCGGCTCCGCACACGTATGAAGGGGGCGCGCTGTCACAGGGCCTGGATCATCGCTTCGGCAACATGCGTGTCCTGCTCCACGGTGCCGCCGGACACACCGACCGCGCCGATCGTACGGTTGTCCGCGTCCGAGAGGGGGAGGCCGCCCCCGAAGGTGATCAGGCCGTCGTTGCTGTGATCGATGCTGTAGAGCGGGCCGCCGGGCTGCGAGATCTCACCCAGGGTCGCGCTGGGCATGCGGAACAGCACTGAGGTCTTCGCCTTCTTCAGAGCGAGGTCGATGCAACCGAGCCAGGCGTCGTCCATCCTCGTGAAGTGCAGCAGGTGACCGCCGGCGTCGACAATCGCGATGTTCATCGCGACGCCGATGTGCTCAGCGGCCTTCTGGCCGGCAGCGGCTATCCGAGCGGTGGTCTCCAGGGTCAAATCGGTCACGACAGGTCCTGCCCTTCGGGGTCGTTGGTAGGAGCGGAAGGCTGAGGATCGTGGGGTGATGCTCATCGCGCGGGAGCGGACATAGCGCAAGGAGGACGAGCAGGCCGGGGCACGGCGCGGAGCGCGAGCGAATTCCACGTGGAGCTCGCTGTCCGACGATCGCTAGCCGAGCAGGCGCAGACCCGTACCGGTCAGCAGATACGAGCCCGTCTGCTCCGTCCCACCGGTGGCCAGGCTCACGAACGCGGCTCCTGCCACCTCCGGGGTGAGGATCGGGTCCCCCATCCCCTTGATGAACTCCTCGACGCCGATTCCGGTCCGGCGGGCGTATGCCTCGGCCGCAGCGAGGCCGAAGGGGGTGGCTGGAGTCAGCTGCGGCAGCACGGCCGCGAAGTCGATCCCGAGACCTTCCCGGTCCGCCTCCTGTGCCGCGTATTCGGTCAGGAAGCGCACGGTCGACTTGGCGCCGGCATAGCCTCCGCTCAGGGGAGATCCGCGCAGGGCCGCTCCGCTGCTGGTCACGATCACCTGGCTGCCCGGCTCAAGCGGCCGTACCAATGCCTCACGTACCCAGGTGAAGGCGATCCGGACGTCGACCTCCCACGGCGTCGAGAAGGTTTCCCAGGTCTGCTGTGCGATCGGGCGCAGCAGCGGCGAGGCACCCGCAAGGATCGCGAGCACGTCCGGTCGGTGACGGTCGAGCAGCTGACCGGCCAGCACGGGGTCGGCCGCGTCGCCCTGCTCGCACTGCAGCCGCGGCTGTCCTGCGGCGAGTTCGCCCAGAGGAGCAGTGTCGCGGGAGAGCGCCACGACCTCCGCCCCGGCGGTGAGGAACGCCTCGACCACGCCTCGCCCCAGCCCCCGGCTCGCGCCTACCACCAGGGCTCGTCGTCCTGCGAGTTGACCCATTCTCCTCGTTCCCTTCCCTCGTGCGCGACAGCGGGCGGCGGCGTGTGTCACCGATCTCCGCGGCTCCGGCACTACGGCAGAACCGTGCACGGCGGAAGCCGGGACGTTGCTGGGTACCTGATCGGCGCGAAACGAAAGCCGCAGACGCTGACTTTGGCAGGAGGGCCCGGTGGGGACATCTCTCAGATTGCCGAACCGGGGGCCTCTGCCGCCAACCGCCCGATGGGGTGAGGGCTGCCATGCGGAAGAAGGGTCCGAACCGCGTCCTGACCAACGTGCGGCCGTGTTGATCAGGACGCGGGAGGCACCTCTACGACTGAGAAGAATCCCCTCGTGCGATCAGTTCCTCGAGGCTGGCGAACGGCCGCAGCTCCAGGCGCCCGAGCTGCGCCAGCGGGTGGGCCCGTGCCACTTCGATGGCCTCGTCGCTGTCCGCGCACTCAAGGATGTCGAAGCCGACGATGACGTCCTGGGTAGCGGCGAATGGACCTTCCGTCACGAGCAACTCGCCGTTGCGGACGCGGACGGTCAGGGCCTCCTTGGTGGACACCAGGGGACTGCCCAGCACACGCCGGCCGTTCGCGTCGTTGGCGGCGACCCAAGGACCGCAGTCATCGGACACGCCCGTCTCGGGCTCACTGTCGGTGCACACGAACATCATGAACTTCATTGGTCTGCTCCTTGGGATACCACGATGTGCTTCTTGCCGCGCACCACGCCAGGCAGACGAACAGGGCCGGGCGTCGTCTCGATGGGTGAGGTGCCACCGGATGTACGACGCCGCGCCGGCGACGCCGAGTGGAGGTTGATCCGGGCATGCGCTCGGTCTCGGCCATCACCACACCGTGCAGACTACTCAACCCGCCAAATGAGACGACGCCAAAGGCCACGATTGGCTGGAAGAGAACACTGAGCGAGATGTGAAGCACGGACCGAGAAGGTCTGTTGCCTCCGAACGGCTGCTACCCACTGCTCAGCTGCTCCAGCGGTCGAGACGGGCTCCCACGTTGCGGCCTACGGTCAGGGCGGCAGCGAGGGCCGCCCAGGACGTGAGCTCAATCAGGCTCCGGTCAGCGGGGTACTGTTCCCGGACCGCGGCTACGTCCGCGGCCGTCACCTGATACGGAGCCAGCGCCGTCAGCAGCGCCAGCCGCGCAGCGGCCACGTCCGCCTCCGGCACCTCGGCCGGGATGTCGCCGAGCCAGGCCCGGCTCGGCCCCATGGGATGGCCGTCCCACACCGCGAGACGCGCCGCCACATGCTCACGTACCGACTCGGGCAGCCATCGGGCTGCCCCGTCGACCGCGGCTGTGGCGCGGCCGAACGCCTCTGCCACGCCCGGGTTGGGCTCGGCCCACTCCAGCCCGTGAGGCAGTGGCGCCGCGGGCAGCAGGTCGAGGGAGGCTCCGGGGACCAACGGGACGTGGCCGCGGGGCTGCATGACTCGGGCTACGGTGCGCATGATCGGGCCCCGGAGAGCCGATGGTGTGACCTGCGGCATGGGTGAGTCGGCGAGATAGATACTGACCATGCGGTTGAGGTAGTGGAACACCACGGCCACACCGAGCAGTTCCGGAACTTCATCGGCGACGAAGGGAAGCGCAGCGGGTGGCTGTCCCCTGTGCGTCCTTCCGGCTTCCTGCGCCCACTCGACCAGTGGGTCGTGGTCGTCGGGTGACAGCACCTCCTGGGCCGCCTGGTGGACATCCACACAGTACGGACAGGTGTTGGCCCGTGACACACCGACAGCGACCGCCTCACGGGCGGCCCGGCGGGTGACCCCGTCCACCAGCAGGGTCTCACGGAGCATGATCCAGGCTGCGGCGAGCACCGGCGGGGAGGGCGAGTGCAGGGCCATCGGCGGCGCCAGAACACCGAACTCCCGCTCGGTCCGGGCATATACCTCGGCCACCGTTCCACTGGCTCGGGATGGTGGCACGACCTGCACATGCCGCACCTGCTTGCTGCCGCGGCGGACCACTGCGCGCACGGGCATCCTCATCGTCGGCCTCCCACCTGCCTGCCGGGCCATCGCGGCTCCGGACCTCCTGCCGCGCGGGTGATCCAGACCTCTGATCACTCGCCGTGTACGGCGAACTGCCCCGGCTTCCTTCCCTCACCCGCCGGCCCACGGTAGGCCTGCGCGATGTCGAGCCAGTGTTCCGCATGATGGCCCGTCGCGCTCAGGGCGAGGTCATCCCGATGCCTGCGACGGGTCACCAGCAGACAGAAGTCGTGAGCGGGTCCCGTGACGGTCTGTGCCGCATCGTCGGGGCCGATGCTCCAGATCTCACCGGAGGGCGCGGTCAGCTCGAAGCGGAAGGGCTCGTCCGGGGGCGTCTCGCCGCGGGACTGATAACCGAAGTCACGGGTGAGAAAGGCGAAGTCCGCCAGGTGCCGCAGGCGGTCCGTGGGGACCCGGCGTACACCGAGCGCGTCGGCGATGTCCTGACCGTGGCCGAAGAGCTCCATGATGCCCGCGCAGGCCAGGATGGCAGGCGGCAACGGATTGACGAGCCACGGCACCACCTGGTTCTCGGGAACGACGGACAGCGCCTGAACGCAGGCCGCCGCCTCGGTCTGGAAGGTGGTGAGCAGGTCGGCCGGTGCCATGCCGTTGTACTGCTGGAGCGCGGCGTTGACGGCACCGTTGAAGTCGCGCGCCGCTTCCGCGGTGATGGTCCGGAACGTCTCGGGGCTCTCGGCGGCCGTCCTGGCCAACCGGAAGATGAAGGTCAGGTGCGCGACCTGGTCCGCGATCGTCCAGCCGGGAGCGGGGGTCTGGGTCTGCCAGGCCGTGGCGTCGAGCTCCGCCACGAGGCCGACGACGTCTTCGACATCGGCGGCGAGGTCCTTGAGTGTGTCCTGCAGGGAAGCCACGAGGGTGCTCTCCATAAGTGAGGGTGCCAGGTATCGGACGTGCCGCTGCTACGCGGCGATGGCTCTCTTGCCGCAACTCGCGGGACATGGGCCTGTTGGCCCCGTAGGCGCAGGCCCGGTTCAGGCCGCCCGGCCGGGCAGAGAGGCCATGCGGGTGGCGTACGGGGCAAGGGCCCGCGCGAGCGCCTCGGGGATCGGCGAGGGCACGGTGGCCGTGTTCGGACCGCGCATGCAGGCAATCCGCTGCCGGCCCCGGGCCACCAAGGTCGTGCCGTCGGCGGCGTCCACCTTGAGGTAGTCGAAGGTGAATTCGAGCTGGGTCTGCCCCAGCTCGGCCAGGCGCATCCGGATCGACAGCTCGTCGAAGGCCGTTATCTCGGCGAAGAACTCGCAGTCGACCTTGAGCGTGAACAGTTTCAGATCGTCCTGCACCTCGGCCAGTACCGCCGGAGCCTCCTCCTTCAGGAACAGCTCCCGGCAACGCCCCTGCCAGCGAAGGTAGTTCACGTAGTAGACGTTGCCGACCAGATTGGTCTCCTCGAAGCCGACCGTGTGCCGGTACTCGAAGTAGTCACTCACCATGCTCACCTTTCACATCAGCCCGAGTGGGTGGTGATATGTGATCTTGCGCGGCAGGGGCTCTTGGCCTTCAGGACTCGGTCCCGAGCAGAGACGGCAGCTTGGCGATGACGCTATTGCGGGAGCTGCGGGAGCCGTCGGGCGCAGGCGCGCCGTAGCGGACGGACACCCCCCGGCGCCGTGCGGCGTCGACGATGCCGGGAATCGCGCGTTCGGCGAGCGCGGCGATGGTCATGGCCGGGTTGACGGTCAAGGCGCCCGGAACGGCCGATCCGTCGGTGACGAAGATTCCGGGGTGCCCGCGCAGTTCGTTGCGGTCGTCCAGGGCCGACGTGTGCGGATCGTCGCCCATCCGGCACGAGGCGAGGGGGTGCACGGTGTAGGCACCGACGACGTCGTTGGTCCAGGGCATGACCTTGGAGAGCCCGTCCTTCTCCAGGATCTCCTTCACCTCGGCATCGGATTGGGCCCAGGCGGCGATGGTGCTGGGGCTCGGGTCGTATCTGAGGTTTCCGCGGCCGAGCATCTGCTGCGAGATCCGGTGGGCGTTCCCAGTGGCGGGCGGCGGCCCGAAGACGCCCTCGTTGTTGTCCTCGATCATGGTGAAGATCGTCAGCCAGGAGGACCAGCGCTTGAGGATCTCCTTCTTCTGCGCACCGAACCAGGTGGGCCCGACGGCGTCGGGCACCTGGGCCAGGATGGTCCCCAGGCCCGGCGGGAAGTACAGCTGTTCCAGTGAGTAGCGGGAGTACTCGGGCAATGCGGCGTCCAGGCGGTCCCAGTTGGCGACGGTGGGGCCCTTGCCGATGTGGTTCGCGGCGTAAGCGATTCCGTCGCCTCGGTCGAGGCCGAGCAGCGCGGCGGCCTTCTCCTCGTCGATGACGGCTGTGTTGAGCCGCTCGCCGTTGCCGGAGAAGTAGCGTCCCACGGCGCGCGGCATCGTTCCCAGGGAGGGCTCGCTGCGCTGCAGGATGACGGGGGTGGCGCCGGCCCCGGCCGCCATGACGACGATCTTCGCGTCGATGGTGCCGTTGCCCGTGTGGATGCGGTAGTCCTCGTCGTCGACGATGTCGTAGTGGACGCGGTAGCTCCCGTCCGAAGTCCGCTCGATCTGTTGGACCTCGTGCAGCGGGCGGATCTCGGCCCCGTGGGCGATCGCCGCAGGCAGGTAGTTGACCAGCAGCGATTGTTTCGCCTCGAAGCGGCAGCCGGCCATCATCCAGTTGCAGTTGACGCACTTGGTGCCGTCGACAGCGGTGGGCAGCGGGTTCGCGGTGCGGCCGGAGTGGTTGCACGCAGCTGCCCACAGGCCGCCCGCGTAGCTGACGTCGCTCCAGTCCTGCTTGCTGATGGCGATGGATTCAGCCACCCGGTCGTACCAGGGGTCGAGTGTGTCGCGGCTGACCGACTTGGGCCACATCCGCCGGCCGATGCTTCCTCGACGCTCGAAGACGAAGCGCGGGGCACGCGGCATCGCCGCGAAGTAGACCACGCTGCCGCCGCCGACGCAGTTGCCGCCCAACACGCTCATCCCGTCGCCGACGACGAAGTCGAACGCTCGGGTGTAGGAGGAGCCGAGTTTGTAGTCGTGCTCGAAGTCGTCGGTCTTCAGCCAAGGGCCGCGCTCCAGGACGGTGACCTTGGCGCCGCCGGCAGCGAGGTGGTAGGCGGTGATGGCCCCGCCGAATCCGCTGCCGATCACCAGGACGTCGGTGGTTTCGGTGCTGGTGCTCATGCCGGGCTCCCAGAAGACGTGGTGTCGGGGTGGAGACGGGCCAGTGCCCTCCCGTAGCCCGGTTTGACGAAGCGCCACAGGCCGTCGGCGTCGGGTCGGGTCATGCCCATCGCGGTCAGGCCGGGGTGGCCGTCGGCGAGGGCCTCGGCGGTGTGGCGGTGCGCGGCGGAGTCGAAGGACATATTGGAGAAGAGCGCGAGGAGCACCCAGAACTCCTTCTCCGGGTGGCCGGGGCTCGTCAGTCGCTGTACCAACGACGTCCGGTGCGGGAAGTCGAGTGCCACGAAGGGTGGGAGCGAGGGGTCGAGCTCCGCTCCGGTTTCCGACGCATAGGACCGGGCGTGGGCGTTGAGCAGATCCGCCAGCTCGTCGAGGCCGTCCGAGATGCCGGTGGCGTCCCACCGCATCAGCTCAAGGGCTCCCGCGGCGACTGCCCCGCCTCCGGGCGCCGCACCGGCCACCGCCCGGTCCTCCGGGCAGCGCTTCTCGCCGGGCACGATGGTGTCCGCGTAGGCCTCAAGGGTCAGGGTCCGGTATTCGGCCGGGTTCTCGCCGGCAGTGTTGCCAGTCAACTCTGCTCCCTCATCTGCGCCGTCCTTCCGTAGACGAGAGGGACGCTAAGTTTGAGGGAGCCGTTCAAGCAATGGGTGTATTTGTTCAGGTGAACGCGCACTTCACGAACTTCGCAGAGTCGCCATGTCTCCCGCACGAGCGTTTCTCCAGAACGGGCCGACCGGTAGGCTCCTGATCCGGTTCCCCTCGGATATGTGCACAGAGACAGAAGTTGCGTTCCGCAGCCACTCATCGAATCCCTGGAAGCTTTTCCACTCATTTAGTTGGAGCGGCCCATGGAAACCTCTGGTGACGTCATCACGGACCTGCCGGCACACTTCACACAACCAGTACGGATCAGCACTCTCGCCGCTGCGGACACACCCCGTCTCGACGGCATCGACGAGGCTCACGCTCTGCGACTGTCCGAAGTATTCGCATCATTGCCACCCATCCTGGTGCACCGGCCCACTCTGCGGGTGATCGATGGGATGCATCGCGTCAGGGCGGCAACGCTGCTCGGACTCGACCTCATAGACGCGCAGTTCTTCGACGGCGCCCCCGATGAGGCGTTCATCCAGTCCGTTGCCCGGAACATCGCGCACGGCCTGCCGCTTTCGATCGCGGACCGCAGAGCGGCCGCGGCTCGCATCCTCGGGGCATTCCCGACCATGTCGGACCGGAGCATCGCCGTGTACACGGGGCTCGACGCCAAGAGTGTGGCCGATGTGCGACGCCGTTCAACCGCGGAACTTCCCCGGTTGAACGTGCGAATCGGCCTTGACGGCAAGGTTCATCCGCTCGATCGGACCCGGGAACGGCGGCACGCAGCCGAACTGATGAGCAGCCGCCCTGAGCTGCCCCTGCGGCTCGTGGCCCAGGAGGCCGGTCTGTCGCTGGGCACCGCCCATGACGTCCGCCAGCGACTGCTGCGGGGCGAGGAGCCGGCCCCGTCGCCGCTCCCCCCGCTCCGGAACACCGCGTCCACCAAACCGTCGGCCACCCCGATCTCAGCGAGAACGAGTGCCGCGCAGCGCCCGCGGAAGGTCAGCGCCACCACGAGCGCGGCGCGTAACGCGTCGGACATGCTGCACATGCTCGCCGGCGACCCGTCGCTGCGGAGCTCGGACGCCGGCCGCAATTTCTTCCGTTGGCTGCACGCTCATTTCTACACGGATGACGCATGGCGGCGGCAGATCGACGCTGTCCCCCCACATCATTTGGAAACTGTCGCAGAGATAGCCATGAAGTGCTCGGACACATGGCGTCGTTTTGCTCAGGAGTTGTCGGCCCGAAGCGCAGGCCACAACAGTTGAGTCGAGTGCAGGGCTCAACTTCCGAATTGCATTCCAAAAGGAGCGTTTCGTGAGCGGCAAAACCACCGATGCCGTCCTCCGGGTCATCGACGAGATGCACCGCCGTCTCGATCAGGAGCTGACGATCGACGACATGGCCCGTACTGCCATGTTCAGCAAGTTTCACTTCACTCGCATTTTCGCAGAGGTCACCGGGACGTCGCCCCGGCGCTTCTTGTCGGCCCTGCGGCTGCAGAGGGCAAAGCACTTTCTGCTCAGCACGGAACTGGGTGTGGCTGAAATCAGCAACAAGGTCGGGTACAGCAGCGTCGGTACGTTCAGCTCACGGTTCAAACTCTGCGTCGGTGTCTCGCCGAGCAGGTTTCGTGAGCTGGGTGGCGACGGGTCCGAGCTGTATACGGCCCCGGCCACCGACAGTGTCCTGGGCGAGCGGATCGCGCTCCGGGGCCGGATCGTCCTTCCCGGGGATCGCGCGCTCGGGCCGGTCTTCGTCGGTCTGTTCCCCAGCTCGATCCCCCAAGGCCGACCCGCACAGTTCCTCGTCATGGACGGACCCGGCCCCTTCGAGCTGACGGACGTGCCCGCCGGGACTTGGCATGTTCTGGCCCACTCTGCTCCCTACGGCAGTCTGGCCGATCCCATGGTGCAGGCGGGGGGCGCGCCGGACACTCTGTCCGTCGGCCGGCACGGCCCGATCACGGCGCAGGCCGGTGTGCTGCTGATGCCCGCCGACATCGTGCTGCGGCCGTCGGACGCACTGGACCCGCCGGTGTTGCTCGCGGTGCCGAACAGCGCGGCGGGCAGGGCCTTCGCCGCCTGAGCCCCGCGTTCTTGCTCGTCCGTGCCCGCGGACCGCAGCCGCGGGCGCTCAGGATTCCCGATCACGGTGTCCGAACCGCTTCAGCCGGTGGCTCCGAGATCCCATCCGATCGGCGCGATCCGATGGGATCTCGGGAAGCCGGCCCGAGTCACCGTGTCTACGTCGCATCCCCCGCGTCAGCCGGCGGCGGCGACCGTCATCGGCAGTCCACCGGCCATGCGCAAGGAAAGCATGGGCTCCGCGGCACGGCTGTGACCGGGCAGGGCGGTGAGCGTCAGGTCACGGGTGACGAGCGCGGTGACGAAGACCGCCTCCATCATTCCGAGGTTGCTGCCGACACAGAATCGAGGGCCGGCCCCGAACGGGATGTAGGCGTAGCGCGACCGGTGGGCCACCCGCTGGGCGTCGAACCGGGTGGGGTCGAAACGATCCGGTTCGTCCCACAGTCCCGGGTGCCGGTGCAGGATGTACGGGCTGATCAGAACATCGGCCCCGGCCGACACCAGGTAGCCGCCGACCTCGTCCTCCTGTTGGGCGACGCGGGACAGCATCCACACCGGCGGGTAGAGACGCATGGCCTCTTGCACCACCATCGTGGTGTAGGTGAGCCGATGGAGGTCTTCCATGCGCGGGGTGCGCTCGCCGAGGACGGCCAACGCTTCGGCTCGTACGCGCTCGCGCGCTTCGGGATGGCTCTCGAGCAGACTGAGCGTCCAGCTGAGCGTGCTGGCGGTGGTTTCGTGGCCGGCGAGCAGCAGAGTGACGATTTCTTCTCTCAGGCGCATCTGGGCCGCCGCGGCGTCGGCTGCCCGGCCGGCTGCCACGATCATCCGCCCCAGGGCGTCATCCGGCGCCTCGCCGTCCGCCATGCGTGCGGTGCGCTGCGCGACCAGGCTGTCGGCAACCCGGTGAAGCTCCCGCCGGGCCTTGCGGAAGCGCAGCTGCCCGCGCGTGGGCAGCCACTTGGGCACCAGGTCCTGGGTCACCATCTCGAACATGGCCTGGTCCTGGACGGCTTCGAAGGAATGCGCCACCGAGTCGTATCCACCGAGGTCCGTGTCGAGGAGGGTGCGGCCGAGTACGCCCAGGGTGAGGCCGGTCATCTCGCTCTGGATGTCCACCGGGCCCGCACCTTCGTGCTTGCGCAGCAGAGCGACCAGATTGGCCGCTTCCTCGGCGACTGCCTCTGCCTGACGGGCGATCCGGCCGGGCTTGAACGCCGGCTGGACCGTGCGGCGCTGGCCCTGCCAGATGTCCCCCTCGCTGGTGAGCAGGCCGTCTCCCAGGATCCGCCGCGCCTGCACCAGGCCGATTCCCTTGTGGTAATTGGTGCTGTTGTCAGCGAGCACGTGCTTGGCGTAGTCGGGGTGGTTGAAGATGTAGAGCTTCTTCGGCCCCATGTCCACCCGGACCGCATCGCCGAGAGCTGCCGCATCCCGCATGAGACCGAGTCGGTCGACTGCGAGCTTCTTCAGCAGCCCCGGCATCGCGGCGAGCGGGGGGCCTGGTGGAATCCTCGTCATGCCACCCTGCCTTCGGCGCTCCGGGAATGCAGGTGGCGGAACTGCCCGCCGTGGAAGAGCAGCGGGTCCTCGATCGACGGCATCCGATCGGCGGCCAGGACTCGCCCGACGAAGATGGTGTGGTCGCCGCCGTCGTACAGCTCCTCCTTGGCGCACTCGAAGTGCGCCAGGGAACCGGCGATCATCGGTGTGCCGGTGGCAGGGCCGGGCACCCAGTCGACGGTCCGGAACTGGTCCGGCCCGGCCGGCCGGGAGTGGTCGGCGAAGTGCCGGGCAACGGCTTCCTGGTCCGCCGAGAGGACGGAGATCGAGAAGGTCTCGGAATGGCTGAGGCTGCGGTGCATGAACGCGTCTTTGTCCACGCAGATCAGGAGCAGCGGTGGGGTGAGGGAGACCGCGGTGAACGAGTTCGCGGTCATCCCGCGGCAGTCGTCTCCGCCGACCGTGACCACGGTGACGCCCGTGGCGAAGGCCCCGAACGCGCGACGCAACTGCTTGCGGTCATCGATGTCGACAAGTTCCGCGGACGAAACGGCCAGTGGGCTCATGCAGACCTCTCAGGCAGTGTCGTGTGATGGGGCGCAGATCGCGCGTACGGTGCGGAGCCGACGAGGGGCGGGCCCACGGCGGCCCCCGTGCGGGGGCCGCCGTGGGCGGTGTGCCGACTCCTGTGGAGCTCGCAGACCACGTCGTGTGTGACCGGGTGAACCCGTAGGTCATCCACGACTGGACCGTTCGCCGTCCAGTACCGCACCACCGGCGAGTACGGCGAACACGGCGGGTTCAACGGCGGTGGCCAGCTGGGTGACGAAGGTGGCGATGGTGTGTTCGCCACTGGAGAAGAGCACCCAGCTTCCAGGGCTGTCCGGGACGAGTGTCAGGGGCGTTTGTGCCAGGTATCCGGCCTTGCGCAGGCATTCGGTGGCGCTCCATACGCGGGTGGCCGCCGTGTGGGGGGTCTCCCCCGTTTCCTTGGCCACGAGCACCGCCAGCGCGGCGTAGTCACCCAGCAGCGCCTGCCATTCGCTCTCCGAACGGACGTTGACCGCTTCGACATCGCACGTCACGGTGCCATCGGCGACGGTGGCGAGTGTCAGGCCCAGGCCGTGGGAGGCCGAGACCTGCCGCTCGCCCCCGATCTCCGGCCGGCCGTCCGGCCGGTAGCGCACATCGGCCGGCGCCCCCAGGGCTCGCTGGACGGCCACCGAGGTGGCGGCCCGGCGCGCCGCGACGCCGCCGGCGTCCGCATCGCCGATGTCCTCGGCGTCCGGTGCGGCGGGTTCCCCGCCATCCGGTTCGACCGCGACGGCGATGCGCCGGCCGAGCACGTCTTCCAGAGCTCGCTCCAGATACGAGCCGAGCAGCGTGGGTGTCCAGGGGCCGGAGCCGTCGGACTTCCGTACGGCGTGGAGGGTCAGACCGTCCCAGCGCTCGACCACGGTGCCCTCGCGATCGCGCACGGCGATGTCGTACACGTACGTGTCACCGTCTCGGGATCGCTCGGTGGCGCAGTATCGGAGCTCCTGCGGGCTCCCAGGGAGTTCGGTGGCCGCCGCCAGAGGGTGCAGCCGCTCGATGCCCGAGGGCAGCAGCGTGGCATCGGGTACGCAGACCTGGTTGCCGTGCATCAGCGCATCCCGCATTCCGGGGTCGGCCAGCAGCAGCGTGGACGGCAGGTAGCCCGCAAACCAGTCGGTGGGCGGGGTCAGCGCCACGTCGGCGTCCACGTCGCGGGCGGCCGCCCGGTGGAAGCGCCGCAGCCGCTGGAACCGCGCCCCCTGGAACAGCACACTGCCGTACAGGTCGGCCGCTGGGTCGAGGGGAACCACGGGGGTTTCGGGCCCGACCTCCTCCGGCGCTCCGTCCGGGATCGGCGCACCGGTGTATATCAGCCGGGCGCGGAAGTGCTCCGCGGCGAAGCCGGTGTCCTCCGCCGATATGGCGACGTCCACGGTTTCGGGCCCGGTGACGGCGGCAGCGATGCGGATCCTCGCCGAGCCGTTGGGCGGCACCACGATGGGCCGGAGGAACTGTGCTCCCTCGATGACCGGGGTGCTCTCCCAGCCGGTGGCGGCGAAGGCCACCTGGACCATGGCCTCCATGCCGATGACGGCCGGCAGCAGCAGGTTGCCGTCCAGCAGGTGGTCGGTGAGATAGGGGTCCGTTCCCGCGTTCAGCTCCACCTCGGTGACCAGCTCGACGCCGTGGTAGCGGATGAGCGGGGTGCCGGTGAAACGCAGGAGCGGCAGCGGCGGCAGGTCGCGGCGCACGGTCCCGATCCCCTCGGTCCGGCCGCTCACCACCGTGACCACGGGCGCGTCGGGGTCCGAGATGAGGCGGAGAAGGATCTCCACGCCCTGGTCGGGTGAGACCGGAGTGATGCCCTGGCGGGCCAGGGTCTCGACCACGGACAGCTTCTCCCCCATGCCGACGCCCGACCACACGGACCACTCCAGGCAGCGGGCACGGCAGCCGGGATGGGTGCGTGCCACCTCCTCGGTGAGGTCGGCGAGCCACTCGTTCGCCGTGGCGTAATGCGCCTCGCCCCGGAGGCCGGCACGACCGATGATGCTGCCGAAGGTGACCAGCAGCTTGAGGTTCTGTGGCCCGACGGCGTCCAGCACCACGCGCAGACCGTCGACCTTGGGAGCGAAGGTCCGCTCGAAGTCCGTCTGCGTGAGTCCGCTCAGAGCACCTGGCTCGTTGCGCCCCGCGCCGTGCAGCAGCGCGGTGATCGGACCCAGCCGCCCGGACAGCTCGTTGACCGCGGTGTGGACCTGGTTCGCATCGGTCACGTCGGCTCGGGCGTAGTGCACCCGCACGCCCCGGTCGGCCATCCGGGCCAGATTCTCCCCGAGCTCCGTGTCCGCGGACGGATCCGAACGCCCCAGGATGGCCAGGGCGGCTCCCGTCTCCTGGGCCACGGCCAGCGCGCATTCGGCGGAGATGCCCTTGCCGCCACCGGTCACGAGCAGCACGTCCGAAGCGCCGATCGGCAGCTCCTCGCGGCCGGCGCGGACCGGCAGTGCCGTCAGGGTCGGCACCCGGCGCGTTCCGTCGGCGCCGTAGTGCGCCTCGCTGAAGCGGGTGCCGGCGGAGGCCGCTGCCACCTCGGCGAGTACGCGCTCCACCGCTCGGCCCGCGCTGTCCGCGGTCAGCTCCGTCTGGACGATGACGGTGCGCAGCCGAGGGTGTTCCAGATGCAGGGTCTTCGCCAGGCCGGCGGCACCACGACCGGCTTGGACCAGGACGAACCACAGATCTGCCGCGTTCCCCGCGTCCGCGAGAGCCTCCTGTGCGCCCCGCAGCGCGTATTCCACCTCCGCGGGGAGGCAGTCGGCGGACAGACAGACAAGAACGCCGCGGCCGTAGCCCGATTCCTGGAGGGCGGTGTGCAGCCGAGCGGCCACCGGGTGGTCGTCGGGCGCGAAGAGTTTCCAGTCGCTGGTGCCGCCGCTCACGGTCGGCGCGGCGGGCAGCGGGAGTTCCTGCGGGGCGACGGAGAAGGCACGGGCCCAGGGCGCCGCGCCGCTCACCACGGGAGCGGTGGTGTCATCCGGATCCGCGGTACCGGAGAGGGATTCCAGAGCCTCGGCCATGTCGCGGACCGTCGCGGTGGCGAAGTTGGTCGGCATCTGTGCCGCGGGGATGCCCAGCTGGGTGGCGGCCTGATTGACGACCTGCCCGACGGTGATCGAGCTCAGATGCAGGTCGTCCAGCAGGTTGCTGTCCGCGTCGAGCAGCTCGACGGGCAGTTCCGCGCGTTCCGCCACCAGGGCGAGCAGCACGTCGAGCGGTGAGTTCCCGGTCGGGCCGGCCGCCGTCCGCTCGCTGCTCGTGGCCCCCTCGGTGAGGGGCTGCGTCGTGACAGAGGGCAGGTCGACCTGCGGCACCTGCTCGCACGGGCTCGCCAGGAAGGTGAGCTCGGCGCCGATCTCCAGGGGGCGGGTCAGCCGGTCCCGGAAGAGCCGTTCGTGAATCACCGGTGCGCCGATGACCCATGCCGCGCCGACGACCTGCAGCAGCGAACGCAGCGATTCGTCGTCGGTGTTCAGCGCCACTGCGGGAACGGTGGTGCAGGCGCCGGCCAGGCCGCTGAGCACCCGCCCGGGGCCGACTTCGACGAACAGGTCGACGTCCGCGGCTGCGGTGGTCACGGCCTGGCTGAACAGAACCGGGTCGGTGATCTGCTGACGGAGGAGCTTGACGATGTCGGTCTGCGCCGTCAGCTCCGCACCCGTGACGGTGGAGACGACCCGGCGGTCGAGACTGCCGAATGCGGTGCCGGTCAGCCACTCGCCGAAGGCGTCCGCGGCCGGAGCGACCAGCGGTGAGTGGAAGGCGTGTGACACGGCAAGCCGGGTGCAGGCGACCTTGGCCTCGGCTGCCCGCTCCGCCAGCGTGTCCACGGCCTCGACCGGGCCGGCCACGACGGTCCGCTCCGGCCCGTTGTATCCGGCTACCACGACCGGGAGCCCTGCCATCAGGTCCTCGGCGACCGACGGTGCGGCGCCGAGGGAGACCATGGTGCCCGAGGCGCTGTGCTCGGCCATGGCCCGGCCGCGGACGCGTGCGGCTTCGATCAGTACCCGGCCGTCCATGGCACCGGCCCAGTGCAGGGCGGCGAGTTCGCCGAGGCTGTGACCGACGGCGACGTCCGCTTCGACGCCGAGGCTGTCCAGCGCCTCCAGACCGGCCAGGGAGCCGGTGGCGATGCGGGGCTGGGCCACCTCGGTGGCGGTCATGTCTCCGGTGACGGGCAGGCGCGAGGCGGCGTAGACGCCGGCGCTCTCGGGGAAGCGCCGTGCCAGAGCCCCGCCCGCGGTGCCCTGGCCCGAGCCTTGGCCGGGGAAGAGGAATCCGATGCGTGCGTCTTCGGTGCTCCGTGCGAGGAACGTGCGGCCGCCCGCGCCGATCCGCAGGCCGTCGTCGGTCCCGCCTGCGTCGATGGCCTCGATGATGTGGCGTATCTGCTCGTTGGCGTCCTCCGGTGACGTGACCACGGCGGCCGCACGCCACGGCTCGTCACGCAGGTCGCGCTCGAGCGTGGCAGCGAGGTCGCCGATCTGCGCGTAGGACAGTTCGAGGGCGTAGTCGGCCACCTGGGTGAGCCGTTCGCGCAGCTCTTCGGGTGACCGCGCGTCGAACAGCAGGAGTTCGCTGTCCTGCAGGGAGCCGGCCAAGGTGACCGACCGTCGGCTGGGAGCCTTGACCGGCAGGGCGGCGGGCTTGTCGAGAACCACGTGCGTGTTGATCCCGCCGAAGCCCATGGCGGTGATGCCCGCGCGCAGCGGTGCGTCCTTCGGCCAGGCCTCGGCCTTGCGCAGGGTCCGCAGGGGAGCCTGCTCGGCGGTGAGCAGTTCGTGCGGATCGACGCAGCCCAGGGCCGGGGGCAGTGTCCGGGTGTGGAGCGCCATGGCTGCCTTGATCAGTCCGGCGACACCGGCGGCGGCCTTGGTGTGGCCGATCATCCCCTTGATGGAGCTGATGGCGGCGGGGACGTCGGCGCCGGCGGCGGTCCGGGCCTCGGACAGCGCCGACAGTTCGGTCCTGTCGCCCACCGCGGTCCCGGTACCGTGGCCTTCGAAGAACGGGACGGTCTCGATCCCGAATCCGGCGTTCTCGTAAGCGCGGTCGAGGGCTCGGCGGTAGCCGCTGATCTCCGGGCGGGTGATGCCGCCCTGGCCGTCGGAGGAGATGCCCCAGCCGGCGACGGTCGCGTAGATCCTGTGGCCGCCGGCGAGGGCGTCCTCTTCGCGCATGAGGACGACCATGCCGCAGCCCTCGCCGGGCCAGAAGCCGTTGGAGTGGCGGTCGTAGAGCCGCATCTCGGTCTTGGCCAGCGCGCCGGTCTTGGCGAACCCGATGATCTCGAAGGGGTCGATGGACAGGTCGACACCGCCCGCCACGGCCACGTCCACGGCCCCGCTGAGGAGGGACGATCCTGCGGTGGTCATGGCCAGCAGGGATGAGGAGCAGGCACCGTCGACGGTGTAGCCGCCGCCGTTGAGGTCGAAGTAGTTGCAGATGCGTCCGGCGATGGTGTTGGACAGTCCGCCGGCCAGGGCGTCCTCGTCGGTGGCCGGGAAGGGCCTCTTGTAGTCGTCCTCCATCCGTGCGGCGAATTCCGCGATGCGCTCGTCCTCCCAGCCCATTTCCTTGAGGCTGTTGGCGAGTACGCGTCGGACGTAGGGCCAGCGCAGCCGCATGACGTTGGCTCGGGTGAACTCACCGGTGAGCGTGTTCCCGACGACGACGCCCGTGGTCTCGTGGGGAAGACCGCTGCCCTCGGGAAAGCCGGCGTCGGCCAGTGCTCGCCCCGCGGTGTCGAGGGCGAGCCAGTGTGTGAGGTCGGTCGAACGGTAGGTGCTGCCCGCGACCTTGTGCGCCACCCGGTCGAACGCGTAGCCCTCGAGCACGGCCGCGGTACGGGTGTAGAAGCGGTCCGGGACGGTCGGGTCGGGGTCGTAGTAGTCCGCGAGGTTCATGCGGACGTCGGGCAGCCGGCGGAAGGCCCGGCGGCCGGCGATGGCGTTCTCCCACAGTTCCTGCGGGGTTGCCGCGTCCGGATAGCGGCAGGCCATGCCGACGATGGCGATTCTACTCATGCGTTCGCTGCTTCCTTCTGCCCGCTCGGAGCGGCCCCGTTGAGTGTGGTGGTCCCCATCGCGGAGGCGTGGGAGGTGTGGGCGGGCTCCGCGAAGGGCTGCTTCGGCAGCGGTATGGAACGCTTGCCCAGGTAGTCCAGCACCCACAGGAAGATGCCGCGGATCAGACAGACCAGCGCCGTCGCGAAGAAGAGCCCGTAGGCGATGTGCAGCGCGGTGATCACCCCGTACATCGCGGCGACGCTTCCGCCGAAGGCGATCTGCGACCCACGCCGGGACGGCGACGTGCCGGGGTCGGTGATCATGTAGTTGGTGAAGAGCACGAAGGCCGTACCGGTCATCATGCCCAGCGCCGCCGGAATGGAGGTGCCGAAGAGGAGCCCGCGGATCACGGCCTGTGCCGCGAATCCGCCCACCCAGGCGGCGATCAGCCACATGCGTCCGGTGAGCTTGGCATTGAGCATCGTCCCGAGGACGATGATGATCGCGGGGAGTACCCAGTCCGCCGGTCCGTAGAGGTATTCGGTGAACTGATAGGGCGGGGCGATGCTGGCCCAGGGGAACAGGACCAGGATCACCGCGATGCCGAAGTTCGACGGGTTCATGTAGTGCCGCATGCGGCCGCGCACCGGCGCGCGCAGCACCCACTTCGTGCCGACGGCCACGACGACCCCGAAGATCATGACCCACACGTGGTCGTTCACGTAGGTCAGCATGTTCACGGCCAGTCCGGTGATGTGTGCCGGGAACAGGAACTCCATCAGGCCCTTGGGTCCGCCTCCGAGGAAGCGCGCCTGACGCCCGTCGACGCGCGCGCTGACTGCTTCCAGGCCGATCTCCACGGTGTAGGCGGCGGCGAGGGCGATCAGCGGCCAGAGCCAGGGCTGCTCGAAGCCCAGCAGCGTGTAGCCGAGGATGTTGAGTACGGAGATCGAGATGGCGAACCGGCGCAGTGCGGTGATGACTTTTACGTCGTGTCGTGGCGCCGTCTGCTGTGGCGCCTGCCCGAGGGTCTTCTCGTTGGACACGGTCACTTCTCCTTGGCCTCGGTGTCGAGCTGCAGCGTGTGCCAACCGGCGCTGAGCTGAAGTTCCTGCTTGTGCACCTGGCCCGTGTGGTCACGCCAGGTCAGGTGGACCTGCAGCGGGCGGTCGTCGCCTTGCTTGCCGAGGCCGATCAGCACGTCGTTGCTGCGCTTGCCGGAATGGCCTCCACCGCCGTCGACGAAGCCCAGGCGGGTGGTGCCGTCGGCCGGCGTGACCTCGGCCTGTGCACCGACGACGGGGGATCCGGACGGGTCGGTGAGCTTCAGCCCGAGGTAGTCGCCGGTGTTCTTACTGGTGTTGAGGTAGAAGACCGGGGCGTCCCACTGCCGGGCGACCGCCATGTCGAGCCGTCCGTCGCCGTCGGCGTCGCCGGTGGCTATGCCCCGTGTGGGCGTGGGCACCGCCAGGCCGAGCTCGGAAGCCACGTTGTCGTAGCTGCCACCGGCGTTCTTCGTGAAGAAGCGAAGGGTCTGGTTGCCGGCGATGTCGTCGCCTTGGCGCACGTGAGGCCACCAGGCCGGATTGGAGACGATTCCGTCATTGGCCGTGGCGAGTTCCTGCAGCTGCGGCCACCTGTTGGTCTTCCCCTTGACGAAGCCGGTGGCCTGCACGATCTCCTGGGTGCCGTCGTTGTTGAAGTCCCCGGTCTTGACGTCCCAGCCCCAGCCCGACCAGGCCAGCCGCAGGGGTGCGCTGCGATCGGCGAACGGGGCTTCGCCCTTGCGGAGCTTGGAGCGCAGGTCCTCCTGGTCTCGCGAGGAGTCGATGAACGCGAAGTTCGACTCCTGAATGCCGAAGGAGGTGGTGATGTTGGAGACGAACGCGTCGTACAGGCCGTCGTTGTCCAGGTCGGCGAAGTCGACGCCCATCCCCTTGAACGAGGAACGTCCCATCTCCTTCGACTTGGGGACGAAGGCGCTGTGGGCAGCCTTGACCTCCCGGAACTCGAACTTCCCCGGGACGGACGTGTTGTACAGCAGCGCCGACGTGCCGAAGTCGTGGCCCAGGTAGAGCTCGGGCAGCTGGTCGCCGTCGAGATCGTTGGCGGACGCGGCGAGCGTCCACCCCGTGTCGATCTTCTTGGGCAGCACGTCCTTCTGCTCCACATAGCCGGTCGGGGTCCAGCGGAAGAAGTGGCCACCGCCGCCGTTCCGGGCCTGCGACATCGAGGAGGGCATGGTCACCCCGCCGTCCTTGGACGGGTCGAGGACCGGACCGTCGGGGAAGTAGTTGCCGATGAAGATGTCGTTGTGACCGTCGCCGTCGAGATCAGCGATCGTGGTCGCGTTGGAGTTCCACTGCGGACCCGCGTAGGTGCCGCCGGCACGGCCGGGGACCAGCTCCGTGGGCTCGAACGATTCGGCGGTGAGCGCGGTGGGCGCGCCCTCCTTGCCGGGCTTCGCGAGGAAGAGCACCGGAGTGCGGCCCCAGTAGTAGACGAGCAGGTCCGTGGCACCGTCCTCGTTGAAGTCGCCCGGGGCGCAGCCCATCGGCGCCATGGTCCGGCTGACCGGCAGCGGCGCCGGGTCGAGGACGAAGGGCTCATAGGTTGCGCTCTTGCGCCCCGGAACAGGGGCGGGGGTCACCACGACCTGGTCGATGCGGGGGTCGGTGACGCACAGGTCATTGGCCAGTCCGTCGCCATCGATGTCATTCATGGAGATGCCGGCGCCGACGGAGGAGATCCAGGCGCGGATGTCCTTGTATGCCTTGTTCACAGGGCGCTGAGTCTGCGGTTTGTAGCCCGCGGGCATCGCGATCGACATCGGGCGCATGCCGAACTGGTCGGCCAGCTCCTGGCGTTCGGCGGCAGACGTGGTCGGCAGCCGGACGGCATAGAAGAGGCCCACCATGAGGGCCAGGGCGATGACTCCGGGGGCCTGCCTTCGCAGCCAAATCCGTGGGTGCGTCATGAGATCGCTTTCTAGGCAAGGGGAAGGGCGGTCAGTTGGGCGGCGACTTCCTGCCGCCAGGTCTCATAGGCCGGAACGCCTCCGGACGTGTCCGCGCGGGCGCCGTCGGCGGGCATGAGGTCGCGGCAGATCCTGGCCGCCTCGGCCGGCGTCTTGCCGCACAGGACCCGGGCCGCGAGGTGGGTGTGGGGGATGGTCAGGCCCGCCCTTTCACGTGCCTCGGCGGCGAAGGCGGCCCCCTGCGCGAGCAGCGGGCGGTGCTTGCCGGCATGCCCTGCGAACTGGCGGAGCTCGTCCTCGGTCACGCTGCCGGCGTAGGTGGCCGCCAGTCCTGCGCCGGCGTACAGGTCCTCGTGTCGGCTCTCGTCATACGCCGCGATGAGCTGGGCGACCACCTCGGGATCGGTCCCACCGACGAACCACAGGGCCCGGCCGATTCCGTGGTCGATGGCTCGCGCGCTGTAGGGGGCAGGTCCTCCCGCCCAGGTGAAGGCGTGTTCCCGGTGCGGGTCGCGTACGTAGCTGTCGGTACGGAAGTACGCCTGGTGGAAGCCGTAGCCGTCCAGGATCAGCCAGCGCAGCAGGGGGTCGGTCCTGGTCACGTCCGGCCAGAGGAAGCGGGGCAGACGTGCCATCGCCCATCCGATGCCGACGTAGACCATGTAGATGTGGTCCTGTCCTCGCCCGTCGAGCAGGCCGGTCAGCCGCTTGGTGCTGCCGGCCAGCGAGTCGAGCATGACGGCGCCCATACCAGCGCCCTCATAGGCGAATCCGCGGAATGGAACGTCCACGGCTTCCAGCCATTCCTCGGCCTCTGCGGGCGAACGGGCTTCGACGGCGTAGCCGTACCCCTGAAGGAAGGTGCTTCCGATTGTCTCCAGCTGCTCTTTGGCCTCCGCGTTCTTCACATGGAAGCCGCGGACGTCCAGCTTGGTGGCGGAGACATTCGGTGTGAGGACTCTACGCCGTAGCGAGCGGAGACTTTTGAACATGCGGAGGACCGTCCCTCGTTGTCTTTTTGCGCTCCCGGAATGAATGGCAATCAGCAGGAGTGCAGTTGGGTGAGTCGCGAATACGGCGCCGCTCAGGCGATGTGCGTGGGCACCTTGTTCTGCACGGCCTGACGCCACAGCTCATAGGCCGGCACATTTCTGCCGTCGGCATTGGTCACGGCGCAGTCGTCGGCCAGCCGGGACGCCTGTGCCACTGACATTCCGGCCAGGGCCGGCACGGCGGCATGGGTGTGCTCGGGTACGGCTTGCGCATGGTCGCGGGCCTTGGCGGCGAAAATGGCGCCCTGGGCGAGGTCGACTCGGCATTCCCCTGCCTCGCTGCGCAGTACGGCCAGGTCCGCGGTGTCGCAGGAACCAGCCATCGCCGCCGCGAGCCCCACGCCGCTCCACAGGTCGGGCTGCCGGTGGGTGGCGAACCGCCGGACCGCGGCGGCGACGTTCGCCGTGTGTGCCGCGTGGATGAACCACAGCGCCCGGCCGATCCCCTGGTCCACCGCACGGTTGAAGTAGTCGGCGTCTCCCTGCCACGGGTACGGGTCGGGGACGCGCTGGTCGTCGACGAAGCGACCGGTGTGGAAGTAGGCCTTGTCGAAGCCGTAGCCGTCCACGGCGAGCCAGTGCATCTGCGGGTAGTGGGCAGCCTCGGTGAGCTGGGGCAGCACGTGCTTCCACAGCGGCCGCGGCAGGCGTGCCATGGCGAAGCCGATGCCGATGTAGTTGAGGAAGATGTGCCGCGCCCCCTCGCCCGTGAGGAGCTCCCGGGTGCGTCCCCCTCGGCCCGGCATCGCGTCACGGATGACACAGGCCATGGTCGCGCCTTCGTAGGAGAATCCCTGCAGTTCCGGTTCGACCATCCCGAGCCTGCGCTCGATCTCCCACATGCTCCGCGCCTCGATCCCCCACTCGAAGCCGCAGACGACGGCCTGCGGCACGCGTTCGAGCTGCTGGGCGGCAGCCGACAGTTCGACAGGGAATCCGCGACGCGCAAAGCCCACGTCGGCCAGGGATGGCGCCATGAGCGTTCTGCGGAGCGTTCCGACGACCGCCATGTGGCTCTCCTCCTAGATCTGCATCCCAGGTGCGCGACGGCATCATCGTGGGGCGAAGTTCGCGCCGGTGGCATCTTCAAGCGTGCGCAGGTTTTCGGAAGAAGTGGCCCGCTCGTGACCTCGGGTGATTCCGGCCGGGGCGTGCCGTGCCCGGAAGCGCAAACAATCCTGGTCGCGCGTGGGCGTTCTGAGCAATATCAAGGTTGCCGGTGGGCCTGTCGGAGCGTTTGATGGCCGACGGGCTGTACGGACGATTGGAAGAGATCAGCGCGACCGGATTACTTCAAGTGATCCCGTCGCGTTGCCGTCCCGGCCTTCGCAGGTGTGTTTCGGTTTTCGTGCGCGCGTGGAAGTCTGCATGTTGTTCTGAACGACTGAGGTGGTGAGGAATGCGCGAGCGGGCGGTCCGCACCCGTGAGGGCTTCATCGAGGCTGCGGCGTCCACGCACGACCTGGGGCGTGTCCGCGAAGTCCCGTCCGGCCCGCCGTGAGCACAACACCCGCACCGTCACGCTTGCCGCCCTCCAACCACGCCGCCAAGGATAGGAAGTGGCCCATGCCGTCGACACAGCACGTGAGGCTCGGCAGGACCGAGTGGCTCGCCTGGCCCGACGCACTGCTGCGGAGCACGGGCTTCCCGGCCTCCGGCCTGCTCAGGTTCGCCGCCGGCGAGTGCGCACAGCGCGCTGACGACTTCCTTGCGGGGAGAGCGGACCGCGACGCCTTCGCCACGGTCTTCGAGAAGACCGTGGCCGATATATCGGTCGAGGTGAACCGGGTGGCCGCCGACCCGTCCCTCCGCGAGGCAATCGCCTGGCAGAACCCCGCCGTGGTCGGTCTGCTGGACTCACTCCTGCGGAATCAGGAGCCGATCAAGCGAAACGCCAAGCGGCGCTACCGCGAGGTGCAGCTCAGCAAGTTCTGGCAGCGCTACAGCTCCAAGGCGGAGACCATCGGATTCTTCGGGCCGTCCCTGTGGATCACGCTCGACCCGGAACGCTCCGACATCCATGCTGTGCCCGGGCCCCGGCTGATCGACAAGCGTCGTGTGTTCCTCGAGCCGTGGGCGGTGGTCGCGTACGGCGAGTGGCTCACCACGGACGAGGAGATGCGCCGGTGGCTTCCGCCGGCCAGGCACCCCCACCATTTCCTGGAGCGGAAGCAGGTGACCCGGCCGGGCGAGGAGCCCGCCGTGATCTCGGAGGCGGAATTCGTCCTTCTGCGGGCATGCAACGGCAAACGTCCGGCCGCGCTTGTCGCGCAGGAGCTGTGCTCCGGGGATGACCCTCTGTTCGCGAGCACGGACGAGGTCTTTCAACTCCTCGACGCGCTGGTGGAGCGAAAGCTGGCGACCTGGGATGCCAACGTGCCTCTCAACACGGCTGGTGCGGGGGTACTTGACGAACGCATCGCGGCCATCGGCGACCCACGGCTGCGTGACAAGGCCCGTTCGGGATTCGACCGGCTCAAGGCGGCCCGGGACGGCGTGGCGAGGGCCGCGGGTGACCCTGCCGCGCTGGAGGCCGCGCAGCTCCACCTGAGCGACGAGTTCACGGAGATCACGGGGCGACCGGCACGCCGGCGCGGCGGCGTGACCTATGGCGGCCGGGGACTGTGCTACGAGGACACGACGCGCGACCTCGAGCTGTCACTCGGTCGCGACTTCATCGACGACTTGGCGGCGCCGATGAGCATCGTCCTGCAGGCGACCCGCTGGCTCACCGTGGCCATGTCCGAGGTCTACGAGCAGGAGCTGCGCCGCCTCTACAAGGAGCATTCCCCCGCGGGCGAACACCTGACGCTCGGTGACATCTGGCCGCACGTCCTCCGCCTCTTCTTCGGTTCCGGCGCGAAAGCCGCCGACGGGGTGACGCAGGACTTCATCGAGCGGTGGACGCAGGTACTCGGCCTGAACGAATCGACCACCGGCCTCGCCGAGTTGCGGTTGTCCGCGGACGCACTCGCCCAGCGGGTCCGGGAGCGGTTCCCGGCATCGGCACCCGGCTGGGACGGCGGCCGGGTGCACAGCCCCGACCTGCACATCTGCGCCTCGTCGCCACAAGCGGTGAACGACGGTGACTACGTGATGGTGCTGGGCGAAATGCATGCCGCAGCGGGCACGATGGAAGGGCACCTCTTCGGCTGGTCCCTGGATGACCCGGCAAGTGTGGTGGAACGGCTCGCGGCGGACCAGGGCAAGGACCGCATCATCCCGCTGTTCCCCAAGGTGTGGCCGCGCAACGCCGGCCGAACCGTCCCGTTCGAGCACTCGGTCAATGACACCTTCCTGGCCTTCTCCTCCGTCCCGGGCGCCGATCTCGACCGCACCACCTCCATCGCCGCGATCGACCTGTCGCTTCGGGGCGATCGCGTGTGGGCGAGTATGGAAGGCCGAGAGTTTCCGTTGGTGCACGTGCTTTCGGCCTTCCTGTCGATGGCGAACATCGACGCGCTCAAGCTCGTCTCGGCAGGCGAGCACACTCCCAGGATCAGCGTCGACCGCCTGGTGCTGTTTCGCGAGACCTGGCGAACCACGGCGGAGGCGACGGACCTGCTCCCGGTCCGGAGCGAAGCGGAGGAATTCCTCGCCGCCCGTCGCTGGCGTCAGCGCAACAATCTGCCGGAGCGCTGCTTCGTCAAGATCTCCACTGAAACCAAGCCCTTCTACGTCGACCTGACCAGCCCGCTGTTCGTGTCCTCGCTCGGTTCCGCCCTTCGCGCCGCGCGAAAGTCCGCACGGGAGAACGATGTGGTCAGCGTGACCGTCACCGAGATGCTCCCCGCCCCTGAGCAGGCGTGGGTTCCCGGCCCCGACGGCGAGTCGTTCTTCGGTGAGGTCAGAATGCACATCGTCGACCCTGAGCCGTGTGCCCAGCCGTAGGGCCTGATGCTGCGGGCAGTTGCACGTCGAGGGCCTTCCGGCATTCCTCAGCGGCTTTCCTGTCCGTTTCGCGTCGAAGCTCCGTTGCGCAGGCAGCCTCCCCAAGTCGGCCTTGCTCAACGGAGCCTCGACGCGCGGTCACCCCTCTCGGCCCGGACTGCTACGAGAGGCCCGCGACACTCATCGCGTGGGAAATGCTCTACGTGTTCACCAGCCATTGCCGCCCATCAATGAGTTCACGCGCCGCGTCGAGGTGGCCGGCGTGGCAGGCGGTTTCGGTGATCACGTGAAGGACGACCTCGCGCACGTTGTGCAGGCGCCAATCCTCCTCGGGGAAGGGCCACCAGAGCAGGCCCGCGTCTATCGATGAGGCGGCGATGATCGTATCCGCCAGTGATGCTTCTCGGCGGTAGCGGGCGAGGACCTCCGCGGCCGACACGCCCGAAGCCACCTGCCATGCGCATTCCTGGCTGCCGACGAGGCCGATGGCCTCCGGATCACCAGCCACAACAGCGCGAAACCACAGGCGCTCCACGGCCACGGTGAGGTGCTGCACCATTCCCAGGCAGCTCCACCCGGAGGGCAGCACCGCCCGCCGCAGTGCTCGGTCGTCCAACCCCTCCAGCGCGCCGAGCACATGCTTCCGCTGCGCCTGCAAGTACCGCAGCAGGGCCGACATCTCCAGGTCCACTCCCACGGTCATCTCCGCGCCTCCCGCGTGCGGCGCGCTTCGATGGCCGTCAGGTCCTCGACATCGGCAGCGGATACACCGGTCGTGCCTGACCCGGCGTAGGTGTTCATGTGCATCATGTGCCTCATACTCCCCTGGAGCCCCAGAGGTGTACAGGAAGACATGGTCGTGGCCAGGGACCAAATGTCTCGTCATCCTGTTCGATTAAATTCCCGTTGCAGTTGACAGGTCTCTTCATGCCGGCAGCAGCCGGCCCGGCCGTCGGCGAACACGTTGGACACCATTAGCAAAAGCAACCTGTTAACACGCGTAGGGCTTCACCGGCCTCCAGTTACGTCCGACTCGCGGCCTCGATTGAAGCCGGGCCAAGCAGGTAAAAACGGACGCTGGTAGGCGGTAACTGGCGTTACGGGACAGCCCTTACCTGGCATCTAATGTCAACAGTTGCCAAACCTCTCACCAGGGCTTAGCGTCCTCTCCGGCGATGCCGCTTCGGGACGGATCGCCAACGCCCGAGGCTGTGCAGGGCGCCATCGCCGACTACAAGGAGATGTCAAAAATGCGCAACTCTGTCCGCATATCCCCCGTGGTCCTCGCTGCACTTTCCCCTCTGGTTCCGGGCCTCGCAGGCCCCTCCTCGGCCCTTTCCGTTCATGGGCCGCACGACCTCGAATCGGCCACCCCGGGTGATTCGCAGGCCGGCCACACCGAGTGGCCTTAAATTCTTCCAGGCCGACAATTTCCGCCTGGAGGCACGTGCACATCGTCAGGGGTTCGAAACGCCGTACCGATCCCCTCGCTCCTCGGCCGTCGACTGCGTCAGCTGCGAGAGCAGTTGGAAATGCCCCGTGCGCAGACCATCGGCATCCCGGGCATGTCCTCGACGCACTCGTCTCGTCCGGAATCCGGCGAGCGACCCCTCCACTGACCGCGCTGTCCGACACCTCGCAGAACGAATGAAGGTCCTGATCTCGGACTTTGACACCGCGGAGCAGACCGGCCTCGCCGACGTGCTCGTCGCACAGGGCATCCCGAACGTCAACGAGGAGCTGCGGGCTGCCCGGAGGAGGCGTGTACCTCGGGGAAAGGCACTGACCAGGCCCTTCGCCGACAGGGCTACGTGCGGCTCGCCCGTCTCCGCGGCAAAGAAGGAGACCGAATCGGGCAGCGGAAGGCGCTCCTTTTCGGCCTCGACAACCACCTCGGCGCAGAATCGTTTTGCCTTGTGAAGGCCTGTTCAGGACTTTCACAGCCGAGGTCTGCTGGAGCGCACAGTATCCGCCATGGATCGCAGGCAATCGGCTCCATGAACTGGAGCACTATTTCCTCTGCGCAAAGCCGACAGCCTTGACGAGATCTATTTAGGAAATGGAAAAGCGGTCCTTGTCGCCACAACAGGGACCGCTTCACGCAACGACTCAGCTCTACAGGCGATCCCTAGCCCTCCGAGTCGCGAGCAGCACGGTGACCGCGCCGGGTGCCACAAGGCGCCGAGCCCTTTGGTCACCGTATTTCAGGATAGACGATCTGGTTCCCGATTCCTAGCAGACGCATGCTATCAGCATCGGGTGAACGTTCATTCCTGCTGCATGCGGCTCTCTCTCCTGAACCCGAGGTGAGCCCGTGATGTATATGCGACTTCCACATGCAGTCCGCATATTCACCCCCACCATCACTGCCAGCGGTTTCTCCTGCACGGCGATCCATCCGAAATGCGCGCGAGCTGAAAGGTGAACGGTCCCTTCCACAAGGCCTGCCGGTCCGGCATGCCGATGTGGATCTGCCATTCCGCGGAGACAGCCCTCGAAGTCGTACGGACCACTTCGTGGGTGCCGTCACAGGCCGGCACATGAGGCCTGAATCAATCCCTGGATGACAGACCTTCAGCCTGTCGAAGCACTGACGCCGCATCAATCGGAGAGGAACACCGTGCCCACTTCGCATTCGCCCCTTCTCGACGGTTCCACATTCGACTTTGCCTGTGCCATATTCGGGCACCTCACACGCGCGGATCAGCGCCGGTGGGCGCATGCCTACCTGACGAGCCTGCTGCACACGCCGGGCAAGAAGTCGGTGAGACGGTTGGCTGCTTCCGTGTCCGAATCATCGTCGGCTGCTCAGTCCCTTCACCAGTTCGTCAACGCCAGCCCCTGGAACTGGGAGCCGGCCTACCGCGAGCTGATGCGGTTCACGGAACGACGTCTGGTGCCGCGTGCGTGGGCCCTGGATGTGGCCATCATTCGAAAACGCGGCGAGCACTCCTGCGGTGTACATCGCCGCTTCATCCCCGACACCGGACGATCGGTCAACTGCCAGGTAGGGATCGGCGCCTTCCTGGTCACCGGCACAGACGCCTTGCCGGTCGGGTGGCGACTGCTGCTCCCCAGGACCTGGACCAGCGATCCGCAGCGACGCCGCCGCGCACGCATCCCCGAGGATGCCGCTCCTCGCAGTTTGGACCATCACGCCCTTGAGTTGGTCGGAGCGATGGCGCGACATACCCAACTGGCCCGCGTCCCCGTCATCGCCGATCTGAGCGAATACTCCGGAACCGAAGTATTGGTGCGCGGACTCGGTGCCGGCGGCCACGACTTCGCTGTCACGGTTCCGAGAGACCTTCGGTTCGTCGCTGTCCGGCACCCCGGCCCGGACCGCCTGCAGGCCTACCGGCCTTCGTTCAAGGCGGACTGGTACTTGTGCGGTGACGGCAGCGAGGGAAGCCGCGTCGAGTCGCTGACCGTCCTCGACAGGCACGGGCGCCCCCTGGAGGTCAGGACGGCGCTGGTGCGGTTGGCCCCGCCGCGCCTCCCCGACTCCAGCGCCGATGCGACGTTCCGGGTGCTCTCCGTCCGGCCGATGTACCAGCGCCGGCGGACCGAGCTGTGGCTCACCAACATGGTGGATCGCAAGGTCGACGAGGTGATCGAGTTGACGGAGCTGATGTCCCGGCCGACGTCAACGATCCGGACGATGGCGAACGACCTCGGCCTTCTCGACTTCGAAGGCCGCTCCTTCCCCGGCTGGCATCACCACATGACGATGGTCTCCGCGGCGTACGCACACGCCCGTCTGAGTGGCCCCGACCGGCAGCTCCACCACGCGGGCCGGCCGCCCGCACAGCCGAGCGAGGCACCCGCCAGAGCATGCACGCACGGACTTCCATGGGCCGAGTGAACCGTTCCGGGTTCGGCCCGGCACCGCCCTCCCCCACCCCAACAACACATCTTTTTTGATACATCAAAGAAGATGCATTATGCTGAGGCCCAGCAGACGGCGCGAGAGGAGCGGACGCATGCGCAAGTGGTCCGGGAACCCCTGGGCGGTACTGGCGACCATGTCGCTGGGTTTCTTCATGACCTTGCTGGACCTGACGATCGTGAACATCGCGATCCCCGACATGATCGACGGGCTGGGAGCGACCCTCGACCAGACCCTGTGGGTGATCAGCGGCTACGCCCTCGTACTCGCGGTCCTGCTGATCACCGCGGCGCGGCTCGGCGATGTCTGGGGCCCCCGCAACCTCTTCGTCGCGGGCGTAGTGGTGTTCACCGCCGCCAGCGTCGCCTGTGGCCTGGCCACCGGCCCGGTGATGCTGATCGTCGCCCGCGGGGTGCAGGGTCTCGGCGCCGCGCTGCTCACACCGCAGACGATGACGCTGATCATGTCGGTCTTCCCCGCGCAGCGGCGCGGCACCGCGATGGGCATCTGGGGCATGGTGGCGGGGCTGGCCACGCTGTCCGGCCCGACCGTGGGCGGGGTACTGGTCTCCACCCTGGGATGGCGCTGGATCTTCCTGGTGAACGTGCCGATCGGGATCGCCGCACTGGCGCTGGCCTTCCTGGTGGTACCCGACCTGCGGACGGGCCGGACCCGGACCTTCGACATCTCCGGCGTTCTGCTGGCCACCGGCGCGCTGTTCTGCCTGACCTTCGCGCTCCAGGAGGGCGAGCACTACCACTGGGGCCCGAAGATCTGGGGCCTGCTCGCCGCGGGCGCCGTGCTGACCGCCGGGTTCCTCGTCCACCAGCGCGGCCGGCAGGACCGGGAACCGCTCGTGCCGTTCGCCCTGTTCAAGGACCGCAACTTCTCCGTGCTGACGGTGCTGGTCGCCCTGGTCTCGATGGCGATGATCGGGCTGGTCCTCCCCTTCAACCTCTACCTGCAGTCCGTCCTCGGCCTGAGCGCGATCAAGGCGGGCCTGGTACTCGCCCCGTCCTCGCTGGTTTCGATGACGGTGGGGCCCTTCGCGGGCCGGCTCTCGGACCGGATCGGTGGCAAGTACCTGCTGATGGCGGGTCTCACGCTCTACGCGGTGGGAATTGCGGCGATCGCGCTGATCGCCGGCCCGGCTTCCCCCTGGTACGCCTTCGTCCCGGCCACCCTCATCACCGGTCTCGGCATCGGCTGCGTGATCGCCCCCATGTCCGCGGAGGCGATGCGCAATGTCGAACCGCGGCTCGCGGGAGCGGCTTCCGGGGTCAACAACACGATCCGCCAGACCGGTTCGGTCATCGGCGCGGCCGCGGTGGGCGCCCTGCTCCAGAGCCGGCTCGCCGCGGAACTGGCCGGCGGGAAGGCGTACGCGGACGCCTTCGTCGCAACGCTGCACGTAACGGCGGTGCTGCCGATCGCCGTGGTACTGGCCGGGGCACTGGCCTGCTTGCTGATCCGCGGCCGGACCGAGGAGACGGCGGGTGCGCCCGCCGGTGCGGGTCCCGGAAAGGCGGCTGCGGCGACAGGCGTTTAGAACGGCTTTAGCCGGACGGCTGATCCTGTCCGCACAGTGCCGTTCACTGCCTCCGGATCCATGACCCAAGGAGACGACGCCATGACAACACAGCCCCCTAACGTGATCCTCAGCGGCGGACCCGCGACACTCGAACTCAAGCTCGAGGACCGGATCCGTTACGTCGAGGACACGACCTCCAAGGTGAAGCTGCTCAAGGGCAACCGGTACGAGCACTTCGAGCCCACGAACGGCATGACCACGGAGAAGGAACTGGAGCTCCTGGTCTACGCATGGAGCGGATACACCTACGTCGCCGAGTAGAAACCCACCGCCGAAAACACCGAAGCCGCCCGGGCACCAAGCACCCGGGCGGCTTCCGTTCTCCGCAGGTCAGGCCGGATCGGGCGCCAGCCGGGCCAGCACCTCCGGTGACAGTCGCCGGGCCAGGGCCTCCAGCAGGGCGATCACCTCGGTCACCTCCACGGGGTCGTCGGTCCCCAGCGCTGTGGCCAGGGCGTCGTCCACGCGCGTCGCGGCGACCTCCGCACGGCGGTCGTTCACCTCGGGGTTCTGGCGGACCAGGGTCCGGCGGCGGTCGCGGTCGTCGGTCCGGGTGACCACCGAGCCGGTCTCCCGGAGCCGGGCCACGCAGGCGGACACAGCACTCTGCGGCAGACCGGAACGGGTGGCGATCTCGCCGACCGTGGTGTCCGGGTGCGCGTAGATGTCGAGCATCACGATCAGGACCGACCGCGTGCTCATCTGCCGCTTGCCGAGGCTTTCGGTGGGAATGGCCTCCTCACCGATCTTCATGAGGGTGCGCCCCAGCAGGAAAAGCTGTACTCCATTCACACGGACGACCTTATATCAGGATCGATGTATCGGATCAAATGGGATGGGCTCTCAGCCGACGACCGTCCAGTTGTCGTTTCCGGCGAGGAGTGCGGCGAGGTCGCCCTTGCCGTGGCGTTCGACGGCGGTGTCGAGCTGTTCGGCCATCGTGGTGTCGTAGACCGGGCGCTGGACGCTGCGCAGCACTCCGATGGGGGTGTGGTGGAGGGTGTCGGCGTCGGCGAGCCGGGACAGGGCGAAGGCGGTTGTGGGGCTGGGGTTGTGGGCGTCGTGGATGAGGATCTGGGATTTGTTGTCCTCGGTGACGGCGACGACGTGGAGGTCGCCGGTCAGGGGGTCGCGTACGACGCCCTTGGAGCCATCCGCACCGAAGACGATCGGCTGCCCGTGCTCCAGACGGATCACCGCCTCCTGTGCCTGGTCCTTGTCCTTGAGGACTTCGAAGGCGCCGTCGTTGAAGATGTTGCAGTTCTGGTAGATCTCGACGAGTGCGGTGCCGGGGTGGTCGGCGGCGGCGCGGAGCACGCTGGTGAGGTGTTTGCGGTCGGAGTCGACGGTCCGGGCGACGAAGGATGCTTCCGCGCCGATGGCGAGGGAGACCGGGTTGAACGGGGCGTCGAGTGAGCCCATCGGCGTGGATTTGGTGATCTTGCCGAGTTCGGAGGTGGGGGAGTACTGGCCCTTGGTCAGGCCGTAGATCCGGTTGTTGAAGAGCAGGATCTTGAGGTTGACGTTGCGGCGCAGGGCGTGGATGAGGTGGTTGCCGCCGATGGAGAGTGCGTCGCCGTCGCCGGTGACGACCCAGACGGACAGGTCGCGTCGGGAGGTGGCCAGGCCGGTGGCGATGGAGGGGGCGCGGCCGTGGATGGAGTGCATCCCGTAGGTGTTCATGTAGTACGGGAAGCGGGAGGAGCAGCCGATGCCGGAGATGAAGACGATGTTCTCCTTGGCCAGACCGAGGTCGGGCATGAAGCCCTGCACGGCGGCGAGGACCGCGTAGTCACCGCAGCCGGGGCACCAGCGCACCTCCTGGTCCGACTTGAAGTCCTTCATGGACTGCTTCGCCTCGGCCTTGGGCACCAGCTGGAGCAGTTCGTTCGTCTCAGGCATCGATGGCCTCCTCAAGAGCTGCCGCGAGCTGCTCGGCCTTGAACGGCATGCCGTTGACCTGGTTGTAGCTGTGTGCGTCGACCAGGTACGTGGCGCGGATGAGCGTGGCGAGCTGACCGAGGTTCATCTCGGGGACGACCACCTTGTCGTAACGTGCCAGGACCTCGCCCAGATTCCGCGGGAACGGGTTGAGGTGACGCAGATGGGCCTGCGCGATCGAGCGCCCCGAAGCGCGCAGCCGGCGCACCGCAGCGGTGATGGGCCCGTAGGTGGAGCCCCAGCCGAGTACGAGGGTCCGTGCCTCGGCGGGGTCGTCGACCTCGACGTCGGGGACCTGGATGCCGTCGACCTTGGCCTGGCGGGTGCGGACCATGAAGTCGTGGTTGGCGGGGTCGTAGGAGATGTTGCCGGTGCCGTCCTGCTTCTCGATACCACCGATACGGTGCTCCAGCCCCGGCGTCCCCGGGACCGCCCACGGGCGGGCCAGTGTCTGCGGGTCACGTTTGTACGGCCAGAACACTTCGGTGCCATCGGCCAGTTCATGGTTCGGGGAGTTCGCGAACTGGACGCGCAGGTCGGGCAGCTGGTCGAGCTCCGGGATGCGCCAGGGTTCGGAGCCGTTGGCGAGGTAGCCGTCGGACAGCAGGAAGACCGGGGTGCGGTAGGTCAGGGCGATGCGGGCCGCGTCCAGGGCGGCGTCGAAGCAGTCGGCCGGGGTGCGCGGGGCCACGATCGGGACCGGGGCCTCACCGTTGCGCCCGTACATCGCCTGCAGCAGGTCCGCCTGCTCGGTCTTGGTCGGCAGCCCGGTCGACGGACCACCCCGCTGAATGTCCACGATCAACAACGGCAGTTCCAGCGAAACCGCCAGCCCGATCGTCTCCGACTTCAACGCCACACCCGGCCCGGAGGTTGTGGTCACGGCGAGGGAGCCGCCGAAGGCGGCGCCCAGCGCGGCGCCGATGCCCGCGATCTCGTCCTCGGCCTGGAAGGTGCGCACGCCGAAGTTCTTGTGCTTGGACAGTTCGTGCAGGATGTCGGATGCCGGCGTGATGGGGTAGGAGCCGAGGTAGAGGGGCAGGTCGGCCTGGCGGGAAGCGGCGATCAGCCCGTAGGACAGGGCCAGGTTCCCCGAGATGTTGCGGTAGGTGCCGGTGGGGAAGGTCTGCGAGGCCGGGGCGACCTCGTAGCT
>NZ_JBFAUP010000031.1:0-45474 GCF_040679335.1 Streptomyces sp. NPDC052299
CTCGGCCAGGCGCCGGACTCCAGCCGGCGGTAGGTCCCGGGGGTGCGGTGCAGCAGCTGGTCGACCTGATGCTGGGAAAGGCCGGGTGCGCTGCGGCCCTGGTGAGGGCCGGTGACGGCTCCTACTGGGGGGCCATCTTGTCCGCGATGCCCGGGTTCTTCTCCAGCCAGGCCTTCACGGCGTCCTCTTCGTGCCCTGTACCGCGCTTCTGGATCTGGTTCTCCAGGCCGGCGAGCTGCTCCTCGCTCAGCTTGAAGTCCTTGAACCACTTCGTCAGCTGCGGGTAGTTCTCCGGGAACTCCTTGGAGGCGATGGTGTGCAGCCGGTCGCCCTCGCCGAACGCCTTCTTCGGGTCCTGGAGCTTGGTCATCTTGTACTCGCTGTACGCCCAGTGCGGGGTCCACAGCAGCACGGCGATGGGCTCCTTCTTGGCGTACGCGCGCTTCAGCTCGGCGAGCATGCCGGGCGTCGAGGAGTCGACGACCTTGTACTCGTCGTCCAGGCCGTAGGCCGGGAGCACGTTCTTCTTCAGGTTCTCCATCGTGGCGGTGCCGGGCTCGATGCCCACGATGCGGCCCTTGAACTCCGAGCTCTTGCCCTTGAGGTCGGCCAGGGACTTCACGTCCTTGACGTAGTCGGGCACCGCGACCTCGATGGAGGTGGGGCCGTACCAGGAGCCGATGTCCGTCAGCTTGGAGCCGTACTTGTCCCAGTAGTTCTTCTGGGTGAAGGGGAGCCAGCCGTCGAACTGCACGTCGATCTGGCCCCGCGACATCGCGGTGTACATCGGACCGACCTCGAACTGCTTGAGGTTGATCTTGTAGCCGCGCTCCTCCAGGACGGCCTTCCACAGGTACGTGGCGGCGATGTCCTCCTCCCAGGGGAACCAGGCCATCTCGACCGGGCGGTCGCGCTCGTCCTTGCCGTTCGCACCCTTGGCCGGGGCGGACTTCTCGACCGGGGTCCACTTGTCGGCGACGTCCGGGTTGGCCTTCAGCCAGGTGCGGACGGCCTCCTGCTCCTTGCCGGAGCCGCTCTTCTGGATCTGGGCCTCAAGGCTGGTGAGCTGGTCCTCGCTCATCTTGAAGTCCTTGAGCCACTTGCCGACCTCGGGGTTGTCCCCGGTGAAGCCCTTGCGGGTCAGCGTGTGGATGCCGTCGCCCTTGCCCCAGAGGTTCTTGGGGTCCTTGAGCTTGGTCAGTTCGAACTGGTTGTACGCCCAGTGCGGCGACCACAGCGGGACGACGATCGGTTCCTTCTTGGCGTACGCGCGCTTCAGCTCGGCCAGCATGGACGGCGTGGAGCCGTCGACGACCTTGTACTCCTTGTCCAGGCCGTAGCCCGGCAGGATCTTGTCCTTGAGCAGGCCCATCTCACCGGCGCTGGGCTCGATGCCGACGATCCGGCCCTTGAAGTCGGACGCCTTGCCCTTGAGGTCGGTCAGGGACTTCACGTCCTTGACGTACGTGGGAACGGCCAGCTCCAGCGAGGTGGGGCCGTACCAGGAGCCCATGTCCTCCAGGCGGTCCTTGTACTTCTTCCAGTACGAGGCGTGGGTGACCGGCAGCCAGGAGTCGGTCTCGAAGTCGATCTGGCCGCTCGCCATGCCGGTGTACAGCGCGCCGGCCTCGTACTGCTTGACGTCGACCTCGAAGCCGCGCCGCTCCAGCAGCTCCTTCCACAGGAAGGTGGAGGCGATGCCCTCGTCCCACGGGATGTAGCCCATGCTGATCTTCTTGCCGGCGCCGATGTCCTTCGTGCCGGAGGCCGCGACGGCCTCGTCGTCGGAGGAGCCGAAGATCCCCATGCCGCCGGCGACGAGCGCCAGGGCGACGACGCCCGCGACGGCGACGACCGGCTGCGGGCGGTGGTGCCAGATCTTCAGGCCGCCGGCCATCGACTGGGCCTTGGCGAGCGCGCGGCGGGCGAGCGGGGAGACCTCGCGGCCCAGGGCGCTGGTCATCCGGTCCAGGTACATGGCCAGGATGACGATCGAGACACCGGCCTCGAAGCCCAGGCCGACGTCGACGTTGCCGATGGCCCGGTAGACGGAGCCGCCGAGGCCGCCGCCGCCGACCATGCCGGCGATGACCACCATGGACAGGCCCAGCATGATGACCTGGTTGATGCCCGCCATGATCGTGGGCAGCGCCAGCGGCAGCTGGACGCGCAGCAGGGTGTTGCGGGAGGTCGTGCCGAACGCCTCGGCCGCCTCGACCAGCTCGCCGTCGACCTGACGGATGCCGAGTTCGGTCATCCGGACGCCCGGGGGCAGCGCGAAGATGATGGTGGCGATGATGCCGGGAACGACACCGACGCCGAAGAAGATCACGCCGGGGATCAGGTAGACCATGGCGGGCATGGTCTGCATGAAGTCCAGGACCGGCCGGGTCACCGCGCTCACCGTCTTGGAGCGGGAGGCCCAGATGCCGAGCGGCACGGCCAGCACCAGCGTCACGATCGTCGCGACGAGCACCAGCGTGAGCGTGTCCATCGCCTCGTCCCACAGCTCGACCGAGTCGATGAGGGCGAAGCCGACGAACGCGAGCACGCCGGCCAGCAGGCCGCGCAGCCACCAGGCGATGACGGCGACGATGCCGGCGAAGAGCAGCGGGGCCGGGGCGGAGAGCACGGCGGCGATGCCGTCGAACATGCCGCTCACGACGGAGCTGATGAAGTCGAAGAGCCAGGAGAGGTGGTTCTGGAGCCAGTCGACCGCGGAGTCGACCCAGTCGCCGAGATGGAGCCTAAACACCGGCCACCTTCTTCAGCGAGGTCGTGGCGTCCTGGGGAGCCCGGGCGGGGGTCATCGGCTCGCCGAGCACGGCGAGCAGCCGCTCACGGGGCACGACGCCGAGGAGCTTGCCCTTGCCGTCGGTCACGGCGACCGCGACTCGGCTCTGCGAGCAGGGCGTGAACAGCTCGATGATCGGCGTGGACTCCGTGACGGTGGCCGGGGTGGCCCGGAGCACGTCCTCCGTGTTCCGGATCTCCTTGCCCTGGTCGCAGACGGTGCCGATGACCGTGTCGGTCTCGGCCATGATCGCGCCGGCGGTCAGCACCCGGGCACGGTCCACGTCCTGGGTGAAGGAGGCGACGTAGTCGTTGGCCGGGGTGACGAGGATGTCCTCGGCGGTGCCGAGCTGGACTATCTCGCCGTCGCGCATCACGGCGATGCGGTCGCCGAGGCGCATGGCCTCGTTGAGGTCGTGGGTGATGAAGACGATGGTCTTCTTCAGCCGCTTCTGGAGCTCCAGGAGCTGGTCCTGCATGTCCCGGCGGATCAGCGGGTCGAGCGCGCTGAAGGACTCGTCCATGAGGAGCAGGTCGGCGTCGGTGGCGAGCGCGCGGGCGAGGCCCACGCGCTGCTGCATGCCGCCGGACAGCTCGTCGGGCCAGGACTTCTCCCAGCCGGCCAGACCGGTCAGCTCCAGGGCCTCGGTGGCGCGGCGGTTGCGTTCGGCGCGCGGGACGCCCTGCACCTCCAGGCCGTACGCGGCGTTCTCCAGGACGCTCCGGTGGGGGAAGAGCGCGAAGTGCTGGAACACCATGCTGATCTTGGTGGAGCGGACGCGGCGGAGCTCGGCGGGGCTCAGGGCGGTCAGGTCCTGGCCGTCGAAGAGCACCTGGCCGGAGGTGGGCTCCAGCAGGCCGTTGAGCATCCGCAGCAGCGTGGACTTGCCCGAGCCGGACAGCCCCATCACGACGAAGATCTGGCCCGGTTCGACGGTGAACGAGGCGTCGATCACCGCTGCGGTGGTTCCGTCGGCGCGCAGCGCGTCGCGGCCTGTGCCGCTCCGCAGCTTCTGCACGGCTTGATCGGGTCGTCTGCCGAACACTTTGTACAAGTGCTCGGCTTGCAGCCTGGACACATACACCTCACGCGTTGAACCGAGAACGGTCTGCCTCCCCCGCCGGCAGACCGTGGAGCGGCGCGGATTCTGTCCGCATGGCACATGCACTAGTTGAAAATGCGACGTGGGCCGCTCCGATGGCGCGCCTGCCCCCGCTTACCCGGAGCAAACGCAAGAGTGACCTGGATCACATAAAACACCCTGGTTTTCCGGGAACCGCGTCCGCGGCGGCCCCTGTCGGTGCCGTGCGGCATCATCGGCGTGTGACGCGACGCCTGATGCTCCTCGACACCGCTTCCCTCTACTTCCGCGCCTACTTCGGCGTGCCCGACTCGGTGCGCGCGCCGGACGGCACCCCGGTCAACGCCGTGCGCGGCCTGCTGGACTTCATCGGCCGCCTCGTGCAGGACCACCGGCCGGACGACCTCGTCGCCTGCTGGGACGCGGACTGGCGGCCGCAGTGGCGGGTCGACCTCATCCCGACGTACAAGGCGCACCGGGTGGCCGTCGAGACCGGGGCGGGCGTGCCCGACGAGGAGGAGACGCCGGACACGCTGGCCCCGCAGGTCCCGGTCATCGCGGCCGTGCTGGACGCGCTGGGCATCGCCCGGGTCGGCGCCGAGGGGTACGAGGCGGACGACGTGATCGGCACACTGACCGGGCGGGCCGCCGGACCGGTCGACATCGTCACCGGCGACCGGGACCTGTACCAGCTGGTGGACGACGCCCGCGGGGTGCGGGTGCTCTACCCGCTGAAGGGGGTCGGCACCCTCCAGGTGACGGACGAGGCGTGGCTGCGCGAGAAGTACGGGGTGGACGGCCCCGGGTACGTGGACCTGGCGCTGCTGCGCGGCGACCCGAGCGACGGGCTGCCGGGCGTGCCCGGGATCGGCGAGAAGACCGCGGCGAAGCTGCTGGACGCCTTCGGCGATCTGGCCGGGATCATGGCCGCGGTCGACGATCCGTCGGCGAAGCTGACGCCCTCGCAGCGCAAGCGGCTCGACGAGGCCCGCGCCTACGTGGCCGTCGCGCCGAAGGTGGTGCGGGTCGCCGACGACGTACCGCTGCCCGGCTTCGACCCGGCGCTGCCCGCCGCGCCGCGCGATCCGGCGGCCCTCGACGCGCTCGCGACGCGGTGGGGGCTGGGCGGGGCCCTCCAGCGCCTCCACTCCGCTCTGCGATCCTGAGGTGTTAAGTTAGGTGACCCTAAGGCCGATGTCCGCATCGGGGGCATCGGTTGGCGGTTTTCCGATTCCGGCAGCAGGGAGCAGACCTCGTGGCAGATCGACCGGAGCGGCGGGCACCGAAGGCCCAGGGGGCGCAGGTCCTGCGCACCGAGCAGATCACCCCGCACATGATCCGGGTGGTGCTCGGCGGCGACGGTCTCGCCGGGTTCGCGCTCGCGGGCTTCACCGACCACTACGTCAAGCTGTGCTTCGCGCCGGAGGGCGCGGACTACACCCACCCCTTCGACATGGCCCGCATCCGCGAGGAGTACCCCCGCGAGCTGTGGCCCACCACCCGTACCTACACGGTGCGTTCCTGGGACCCGGCCGCCCGGGAGCTGGCGATCGACTTCGTGGTGCACGGCGACGAGGGCCTCGCCGGGCCCTGGGCGGCGCGCGCGAAGGCCGGTGACCAGGTGACCTTCCTGGGCCCGGGCGGAGGTTACGCCCCCGACGCCTCGGCGTACTGGCACCTGCTGGCGGGCGACGAGAGCGCGCTGCCCGCCGTCGCAGCCGCGCTGGAGCAGATGCCGGCGGGCGCGGTGGTGCACGCGTACGTGGAGGTGGCGGACGCGGCGGAGGAGCAGAAGATCGCCACGCCGGACGGCGTCGAGGTCACCTGGCTGCACCGGGGCGGCCGGCCGGTCGGCGAGGCGCTCACCGAGGCGGTGACGGGGCTGGAGTTCCCGTCCGGCCGGGTCCAGGCGTTCGTGCACGGCGAGGCGGGCTTCGTCAAGGAGATCCGCCGCCACCTGCGGCTCGAGCGCGAGATCCCCGCCTCGCAGCTGTCGATCTCCGGCTACTGGCGGCTCGGCCACGACGACGAGGCGTGGCGCTCCGTCAAGCGCGCCTGGAACGAACAGGTGGAGCGCGAGCAGGAGAACGCGGCCTGACCTTCGTACGCGGTGCTGTGCCCCGGTCCGGTGGACCGGGGCACAGCCGTTTCGTCAGACCGACTTCTGGTACGAGCGGAACGTGCGGGTCGACAAGGCCACGGCGGCCACGGCGAGCAGCAGCAGCCCGCCGCACCGGGTGACGACCAGCTGCCAGTCGGGATCGGCGCCCAGCGCGGAACGTCCGGCCACCATGGCCCAGTTGACCGGGTTGAAGGCCGCGATCTCCCGCATCCAGCCGGGCATCTGACTCGGGGCCATGAACGACGAGGACAGGAAGGTGAGCGGCATCATCAGGAAGGTGTTGATGCCGATGATCGACTCCCGCTGCCGCACGATCATGCCCACCGCGTTCGAGAGCGCCCCGAAGACGGTGCCGAGCAGCACCGAGGCGGCGACCAGGATCAGCAGCCCGGCGGCCCCGCCCGGATAGCCGGCCCCGGCCGCCCGGCCGAGCAGCAGGATGACGACGGACTGGGCGGTGTTGGCGATGCCGTTCTGTACGACATTGGCGTTCATCAGGGCGTTCCGGCTGACCGGCGTGGTCAGGAAGCGGTTGAGCGTGCCGCGCTCGATCTCCTCCAGGGTGCCCATCCCGGCCCACATGCTCGACCCGAGGGCGCTCATCACGACGATGCCGGGGACGAGGTAGTCCAGGTAGGAGGTGGTGCCGAAGCCGCCGAGCTCGACCACCTTCCGGAACAGGTTGCCGAAGAGGAAGAGCCAGATCACCGGCTGGATCAGGGCCATCGCGAGGAACACGGGCTGCCGGAGGATCGCCGCGAGCTGACGCTGCGTCATGTACCAGGTGTGGACGAGGACCTGACCGCTCATCGGGCACCTCCCGCGAGGGCGGGCTCGGGGGCGGTCGCCGCGACCTCGGACTCCGCGTCCTGGAAGCGGCGGCCGGCGTACCGCAGATAGACGTCGTCCAGCGAGGGGCGGGCGACGGTGGCCGCCGCGACGGTGGCCCCGGCCTGTTCGAGCGCGGCCAGCAGCACGGGCACGGCCGCTGCGCCGTCCTCGGCCCGGACGCTGACCCGGCGCCCCTCGGCCACCGCCTCGTGGACCCCGGGCAGCCCGGTGAGCGCGGTGACGGCCTCGGGACCGGCGGCCGCGCGCAGTTCCACATGGACGGCATCGCCGCGCAGCTCGCCCTTGAGCTCGTCGGGGGTGCCCTCGACCACGACCCGGCCGCGGTCGACTATCGCGATGCGTTCCGCGAGGCGGTCCGCCTCCTCCAGGTAGTGCGTGGTCAGGACGATGGTCAGGCCCTCGTCGCCGGCCAGCCGGGATATCTCGTCCCACATCGCCGTACGGGCCTCCGGGTCGAGCCCGGTCGTCGGCTCGTCCAGGAAAAGCACCTCGGGGCGGTGCATCAGCCCGAGTGCCACGTCCAGGCGGCGCAGCATGCCACCCGAGTACCCCTTGACCAGGCGCTTCCCCGCGTCCGCGAGGGTGAACCGCTCCAGCAGCTCATCGGCGCGGCGCTGCACGGCTGCGCCCCGCATCCCGTAGAGCCGACCCTGGAGGAGCAGGTTCTCGCGGCCGGTGGCGACCGGGTCGGCGCCGGACTTCTGGGCGACAACACCGATCGCGCGGCGCACCCGGTCCGGGTGGGCGAGGACGTCGTGCCCGGCGACGGCGGCGGTCCCGGAGTCGGGGCGTGCGAGGGTGGTGAGGATCTTGACGGTGGTGGACTTCCCGGCACCGTTGGGCCCGAGGAGCCCGAAGACGGTGCCGGCGGTGACGGTGAGGTCCATGCCGCGCAGAGCGGTGACCCCTCCCGGATAGGTCTTGACGATGTGTCGCGCCTCGACAGCGGGCGCACGGGTGCTCATGACGGAGCTCTCCTGTGGTCGGCCGGGCGTCCGGTTCTCCGGACGCCGTCGAGCCGGTCCGTGCAGGAGTGCCGGGCTATCCTGGGTGTGCCGCACCTCGATCGCCCGGGCCGCCTCCACGGTCGTCCGGCTTTGGGGTTCGAGACCCCGGCGCGGACCGCTGCAACGGCCCCGCCGGGGTCTTTTTCTGCTTACTCGCGGTCTTCGAGGTCCTGCCATTCCTGCGGGACCTCACCGGTCTCGTGGAACGACCTCCACTCCTCGATGCCGCTGATGGTGGCCTCGCCGATCTCCTTGCGGAAGGTACGGATCCACTCCAGCTGCGCCTCCAGCATGTGGAGCTGGTACTCCGTCTCCACGACGAAGACGCGGGGCACCGAGTCCCCGAGCTGGGCGAGCACCCCGCGCAGCGCCGCGGCCCGCACGATCTGCGCCTGCTCGCGGTCCACGAGGAGCTCGTCCACCTCCTCCGGGGGCAGCGCGGGAAGCAGGGCCAGGGCCGTGTCGAAGACCGGATACTCCTCGGCCGGCACCGCGATCAGGTCGGACAGCCAGTGCAGCATCTCGGCGCGCCCGGCCTCGGTGAGGCCGTACAGCGTGCGCTCCGGGCGGTTGCCCTGGCGTTGTACGCCCGCCACCTCGACGTATCCGTGCTTCTCCAGGTTCTGGACGACGGTGTAGAGCGAGCCGAAGTTGATCTTCACGCTGTGCTGCTTGCCGCGCCTGCGGAGGGTCTGGGCGATCTCGTACGGATGCATGCACCGCTCGGCGAGCAGCACCATCACCGTGAGCGCCAGCGGATTGCTGAGCTTGCGCCGCTTGGCCACCGCAGCCCCACCTCCGAACTTTCCCTCGCCCCCGAATACTCGTGGCCGAACATAGCTCGATTTCCGAAGACGCGTCAACCACGATGTATCGCGTTTCTTGGCCGGTCCTCCGCGGGGTCGTGGAAGGATCCCCGGATTCCGGCCAATCCGCCGGGGCACCGGCTCCGAATCACCCTGGAGAGCGATGACCACCGAAGGGAACCCCGCGTGAAAGAAGCCGTGTACATCAGCGGAACGGCCTCGGCGGGGCCGGACCTCCAGGAGCTGATGGGACGGGTCGCCCGGGGCGACCAGGACGCCTTCGCCCAGGTCTACGACGTGGTGAGCGGCCCCGTGCTCGGGCTCGTCCGCAGCGTGCTGCGCGACCCCGCCCAGTCGGAGGAGGTCGCCCAGGAGGTCCTGGTGGAGGTCTGGCGCACCGCGTCGCGCTTCCAGGCGGCCCGGGGCAGCGCCATGAACTGGGTGCTGACCCTCGCCCACCGCCGCGCCGTCGACCGGGTCCGCTCGGCGCAGGCGTCGGCAGCCCGGGAGCACAAGGCCGCCCTCCTCGACCGCACTCCCGCCTTCGACGAGGTCACCGAACAGGTCGAGACCCGGCTCGAACGCGAACAGGTGCGCCGCTGCATGCGGACGCTGTCCGAGCTGCAGCGGGAATCCGTCACCCTGGCGTACTACCGGGGGCTCACCTACCGCGAGGTGGCCGAACTGCTCGCGGTGCCGCTCGGCACGATCAAGACTCGACTGCGCGACGGGCTGATCCGGATGCGCGACTGCCTCGGGGTGGCCTCATGACCGACGCCGGACTCCACACGCTGACGGGCGCCTACGCCCTGCACGCCCTGCCGGACAACGAAAGCCGGGACTTCGAGCGCCACCTGGGCGACTGCGAAGCCTGCTCCACCGAGGTGCGCGAACTCTCCGAGACCGCGACCCGCCTCGGCCTCGCCGTCGCCGCCCCGGCCTCCCGCGAGCTGCGGGAGCGGGTGCTCCGGGAGATCACGACCGTACGCCAGGAGCCGCCCGCCCTCCCCCGCCGCGAGCGCTCCCCGGACCGACGGCGCGGCGCGGCGCGGTGGTCCCGCTTCGCCCTGGCCGCCTGCCTCGCGGCGGCGGCGGGCTTCGGCGGGATCGCCGTGTGGCAGCACCAGGAGGCGCGGGACGCCCAGCGGCAGGCGGACGCGGCCCGGCTCCGGGCCGAGCAGGTGGCCCGGGTCCTCGCCGCGCCCGACGCGAAGACCGCGTCCGGCACGCTGGACGACGGGGCGCAGGGCACGGTGGTGGTCTCCCGGAGCGAGGACCGGGCGGTGTTCCTCGCCTCCGGGCTGCCCGAGGCACCCAGCGGGAAGGTCTACCAGCTGTGGTTCGCCGACGGGGGCACGATGCGCCCGGCGGGCCTGATGCACGCCTCGGGCCCGTCCTCGACCACGTACACGGCGCTGCTCGAAGGCCCGGTCGACGGGGCCACGGGCATGGGCGTCACCGTGGAACCGGCGGGCGGTTCGGCGCGGCCGACCTCGGACCCGGTGGCGCTGATGGAGCTGCCCGCGTGAGCGGCGGCCGGTCCGGGGCTCACCGGACCGGCCCCCTTCGGCTCCGGCGCGGCGGGCGCGGAAAGAAGCCGCTGGTGCGCGCGGCGTACGCGGCGAAGCCGGGGCGGTCGGCCATGTGCCGTTCCAGGAGGGCCTTGCCGCTGCCGCCGATGAGCAGATACGTCATCAGGGCGGGCGCGACCAGTGTGGCGGCCGCGGCGGCCGGGGCCTGGCAGACGATCAGGAACAGGCCCCACCAGACGCAGAAGTCCCCGAAGTAGTTGGGATGGCGGGTCCAGGACCAGAGCCCTTGGTCCATGATCCTGCCCCGGTTGTCCGGGCCGGCCTTGAAACGGGCCAGCTGGTGGTCGCCCACGGCCTCGAAGAACATCCCGGCCGCCCAGAGCACCGCTCCGGCCCACGCCAGGGCGTTCACCGGGGCGGTGAGGTAGCCGGCCGCCTGCACCGGCAGCGAGACCAGCCAGACCAGCGCGCCCTGGAGGAGGTACACCTTGCGCAGGGCGTAGAGGTCCGGGTCGCCGGGCGCCTTCGCAAGCATCTTCGCGTAGCGCGGGTCCTCCCCGTGACCACGTCCGCGCCGGGCGATGTGCCACGCCAGGCGCAGCCCCCAGACCACGGTGAGCGCCGTGACGAGGAGCCTGCGCCCGGCGTCCCCCTCCCCCGCCGACAGACCGTACGAGACGAGGGCGACGGCGGCGAAGCCCAGCCCCCAGGCGACGTCCACGCCCCGGTGCAGGCCTTTGCGGACCCCGGCGGCGAACGCGACGAGCAGGACGATCAGCGCGGCGCCCGCGCAGGGCGCGAAACCCCGCGCGAACGCCTCCCAGGCGAAGCCGCTCACCCCGCGTCCCCGGCCCTTCGCAGCACCTCGCGGCCGGCCGGCATCCCGGACTCCCCGTCACCACCGGGCCGGACGGCGAGGATCTGGTCCACGCCCCTACGGTCGTCTTCCCGACGGGTCAGCAGCAGCTGCCGCACATCGAGGTAGCCGGAGCGGAAGCCCGCTTCGGAGTAGGCGAGGTAGAGGGTCCACATGCGGCGGAAGGTCGCGTCGAAGCCGAGGGCGTCGACGGCTTCCGCCTGTTCTGTGAAGCGTTCGCGCCACAGCCTGAGCGTTTCGGCGTAGTGCGTGCCGAAGCCGTCGGACCGTTCGACGCGCAGCCCGGTGTGGTCGGCGGTGGCCCGGTCGATGGCCTCGGTGGACGGGAGCTGACCACCCGGGAAGATGTACTTCTGGATCCAGGTGAAGGTGTCCCGCCCTGCCCGCATCCGGTCGTCGGGCATGGTGATGGCCTGCAGGGCGATCCGGCCGCCGGGGCCGAGCAGCCGGTCCAGGGTCCTGAAGTAGACGGGCCAGAACTCGGCGCCGACCGCCTCGATCATCTCGACGCTGACGATCGCGTCGTAGCTCTCCCCGATGTCCCGGTAGTCGCACAGCCGGACGTCGACCCGGTCCGCGTGGCCCGCCGCCGCGATCCGCCGGAGGGCCAGGTCGCGCTGTTCCCGGGAGAGGGTGACGGAGACGACCCGGGCGCCTCGGGCGGCGGCCCGGATCGCGAGTTCGCCCCAGCCGGTGCCGATCTCCAGGAGCCGGGTGCCGGGGCCGACGGCGGCGAGGTCGAGCAGCCGGTCGATCTTGCGGTGCTGGGCGGCGGGGAGCAGGGCCGGTTCGGCGGGGAAGCCGCGGAACACCGCGGAGGAATAGCTGAGCGTCTCGTCCAGGAAGAGCGCGAACAGCTCGTTGGACAGGTCGTAGTGATGGCTGATGTTCGTCCGGGCCCCCTCGCGGGTGCCGGTCTGGGCCTCGGGGTGGCGGCGCGCCCACAGTCCGCGCAGCCGTTGCAGGGGCCGCGGGACCAGGGTGGCGACCTCTCCCGCCAGGACCGTCAGCACGGCGACCGGATCGGGCGCCTCCCACTCGCGGGCCATGTAGGACTCGCCGAAGCCGATGAGCCCGCTCGCGCCGATCCTGCGGAAGAAGGCGTCGGGGTCGAGGACGTCCAGCAGCGGCCCGCCGAGCCCGATGTCCGCGCGCCCGCGGAGGCGCACGCGCAGCGGCAGCCGGGCCAGGGCGTGGCGGACGATCCGCTCGGCGGCGGCCGTCCGCAGCCGGGAGGCTCGGGGCAGGTTCACGACGTCCGGCCAGCGTGCCGGGTCGATGCCCGGGGCACGGGCGGGGGCGGGCACGGACGGGGTGCGGAACGTGGAGGCGGTCATCGCATGCCTTCCTGGGTGCGGTGGTGGGGGCGGGGGCGGACGGGCAGCCCGCGCAGGTAGAGGCGTATGCCGTGCAGCCGGATGGCGGCGGAGACGACGGCCGTGGACCAGGGGTGGCGCAGGGCGAGGGCGAGCAGGACGCGGGAGGTCGCCGGGCGCCGCTCACCCCGGACGGTCGCGGTGAACGGGCGGCTGCCCGAGCGCTCCAGGTGGACCGTCAGGCACAGTTCCGGCCCGGGTTCCGGCAGCCGCATCCAGTACTCGCCGTCGGTGCCGAAGAACGGCGATACGTAGAACTCCTTGCTGGTGACCGCCCGCCCCCGGTCGTCCGGGCGCAGCAGGTAGCAGTGGCGTTCGCCGTACGTGTTGTGGACCTCGGCGACCGTGCACAGCGGGGTGCCGTCGGCGCGCCGGCACCAGTAGACGGTCAGCGGGTTGAAGACGTAGCCGAATACGCGGGCCTGGCTCAGCATGAGGACGGTGCCGTCGGCGAGGTCGACGCCGCGCGCGGCCAGGAAGCGGGCGAGCCCGGCCCGGATGGTCGGGGAGGTCCCGCCGAAGTGGTCGCGGGCGTCGAAGCGTGCGAGGAAGCCCAGGGCGCGGGGCAGCGGCGGCGGCCCGTCGGGGTCGGTCAGCCACAGGTAGGTGCGGTGGCGGAAGCCGTAGCGGGTCGGCGCGGTCCGCAGGTGGGTGACCGTGCACGGGTAGAGGGCGTTCACCAGTCCACTCCCAGGGCCGCCGCGGCCTCGGCGCCCGAGCGGCAGCCGTCCTCGTGGAAGCCCCAGCCGTGGTAGGCCCCCGCGTAGGCGGTGACCGGCCCGGACAGGGCGGGGAGGCGGGCCTGGGCGGCCACGGACTCCGGGGTGTAGACGGGGTGTTCGTAGACCATGCGGGCGCGGACGAGGCCGGGGGCGACGCGGTCGGCGCCGTTGAGGGTGACGACGAAGGTCTCCGGGGCGTCGAGGCGCTGGAGCCGGTTCATGTCGTAGCTGACGGTGACGTGGGAGGCGTCGGCGGCGCAGTCCGGCATCAGGTAGTTCCAGGAGGCGCGGGCGCCGGGCGCCCCGGGCAGCAGCCGGGTGTCGGTGTGCAGCAGGGTCGCGTTGCGGGAGTAGCGGAAGGCGCCCAGGGTGCGGGTCTCGTCGTCGGTGGGGTCGGCGAGGAGGCGGAGCGCCTGGTCGGGGTGGGTGGCGAGGACGACGTGGTCGAAGGGCTCGGTGGTGCCGTCCTCGGTGGTGATCCCCACGCCGTCCGCGTGCCTCCGCACGGCGCGGACCGGGGTGGCGGTGCGGACGGCGGTGAGCTGCTTGGTCACGCGCTCCACATAGGCGCGGGAGCCGCCGGTGACGGTGCGCCAGGCCGGGGAGCCGCCGATCGTGAGCATGCCGTGGTGGTCGAGGAAGCGGAACAAGTAGCGCGCCGGGTAGCGCATCGCGGTCACCGGGTCGCAGGACCAGACCGCCGCCACCACGGGCGTCAGGAAGTGTGCGGTGAAGTACGGCGAGAAGCGGCCGCGTGCCGCGAACTCGCCCAGCGTCAGCGTGTCCGCGTCCGGTCCGCCGTCCCGCAGCAGCCGCCGGGCCAGCCGGTGGAAGCGGGGCACGGCGGCGAGCATCCGCGGATAGGCGGGATCGCGGAGGGAGGCCGGACGGGCGAGGAGACCGGCCGGGCCGCGGGCGCCCGCGTACTCCAGGCCGCATCCCTCGCACCGGACGGACATGCTCATCTCCGACTCCTGCGTGGGCACGCCGAGTTCCGCGAAGAGCCGCAGCAGGTGCGGGTAGGTGCGCCGGTTGTGCACGATGAAGCCGGAGTCCACGTGGTGCACGCGGCCGTCCGCCCCGGGCAGCTCGTGGGTGTGGGCGTGTCCGCCCACCCGGTCGTCCGCCTCGAACAGCGTCACGTCGTGCGTCCTGCGCAGGATGTGAGCGGCGGTCAGTCCCGCCACCCCGCTGCCCACCACGGCCGTGCGTCGCCGCCTGTCGCTCATCTCGCTCCCTCCGGCACCGGTCCCGGCGCGATGCCTCTCTGGAAGTGGTTCGTTGCGGGCGGCTCGGCGGATTGGCGTAATCCGGCGTTCACTCGATCAGGTGACAGACCAATCCGGCGGGCGCCCGGCACCGAATTCCCGGCGTGAGTGAAGAGCTGAACGATCCGGAGACCGGGGCCGCCGCGCCCCGGCGGTCCCGCGCGCTGCGGGCGGCCTGTGCCGCGCTCAGCGGCGTGATCGCCGGGTTCAGTGCGCTGGCCGTCGCCGAACTGGCGGCGGCGCCGGTGCGGCCCGAGGCGGGTCCGGTGACGGCGGTGGGCGGTGCGGTGATCGACCGCACTCCCCCGGCGCTGAAGGACTTCGCCGTACGGAACTTCGGGACCGACGACAAGCTGGTCCTGGAGCTCGGCATCCTGGCCGTCCTGGCGCTGTTCGCCGTGGCGGTCGGCCTGCTGGCGCTCCGTCACCGGCTCGCCGGGTCGGCGGCCGTGCTGGTCTTCGGCGCGGTCGGGGCGACGGCGGCGGTCGGGCGGCCGGAGGGCCGGGTCCCGGACGCGCTGCCGTCGGTGGTGGGCGCGCTGGCGGGTGCCGGGGTGCTGTATCTGCTGTCCGGGCGGCTGGCCCCGGCCCGCCCGGCCGGGGAGCGGGCCGCCGGGGGCTTCGACCGGCGCGGGTTCGTCGTCGCGGCGGGTGTCGCGACGGTGGCCTCCGCGGGGGCGGGGCTGCTGGGGCGGCGGCGCACCTCGGCCGTGCGGGCCGACGCCGAGGCGTCCCGCCGCAAGCTGAGGCTCCCCGCGCCCGACTCGCCCGCCCCCGCCCTGCCGTCCGGCGCGGAGCTGGGCGTCCGGGGGCTGAGCCCGTTCGTCACGCCCAACAAGGACTTCTACCGCGTCGACACGGCCCTGGTCGTGCCGAGGGTGGACGCCGGGGCGTGGCGGCTGCGGATCCACGGGAAGGGCGTGCCCCGGCCGGTGACGCTCACCTTCGACGACCTGCTGCGCCGGAAGGCCGTGGAGCGCGACATCACGCTCACCTGCGTCTCGAACGAGGTGGGCGGGCCGTACGTGGGCAACGCCCGGTGGCTCGGTGTGCGCCTGGCCGACCTGCTGCGGGAGGCGGGGGTGCGGGCCCCGTCCGAGGGCGGGCCGGCCGACCAGCTCGTGGCGCGTTCGGTGGACGGCATGACGCTCGGCACCCCGGTCGAGGACGTCATGGACGGTCGCGACGCCCTGCTCGCCTTCGGCATGAACGGGGAGCCGCTGCCCTTCGAGCACGGCTTCCCGGTCCGGATGGTCGTCCCCGGGCTGTACGGATACGTGTCGGCCTGCAAGTGGCTCAAGGACATCGAGCTGACCACCTTCGACGCGTACGACGCGTACTGGGTGAAGCGGTCCTGGTCCCGGCGGGCGCCCGTCAAGACCCAGGCCCGCATCGACACCCCGCGCCCCTTCGCCTCACCCGGGGCGGGCACGGTGCCGGTCGCCGGGGTGGCCTGGGCCCAGCACCGCGGGATCAGCCGGGTCGAGGTCCGGGTGGACGGCGGCCCGTGGCACCCGGCCCGGCTGGCGGCGCCGGGTGGCCGGGACATCTGGCGCCAGTGGGTGTGGGAGTGGCCGGCCACCCCGGGCAGCCACACCCTGGAGGTCCGCGCGACCGACGGGACCGGCGCCACCCAGACCGCCCGGCGCGCCGGCACCGTGCCGGACGGCGCCACCGGATGGCACTCGGTGGTGGTCGACGTGTCCTGAGCACGCGGTCCCGCCGCCCCCGACATGTGCGCCGCCGCCCGGGCCGCGCACACCCCATGCCAATTACCGTACGCAATCAATCGATTACCCCAACAGGAGAACACCATGAAGGTCATCCACGCCCGCCGCGCCGCGGTCGCGCTGTCCGCCGCGCTCGTCCTGCCGCTGGCCCTGACGGCCTGCTCCGACGACTCCAAGGACAGCGCCTCCGGGCCGAGCGCCGGCTCCGCGAAGGCGCCCGCCTCGCCGTCCGCCGAGAAGTCCATGGACACGGACAAGCCCTTCGGCCCCGCCTGCGCCTCGGTCCCGAAGAGCGGCGCCGGGTCGTTCACCGGCATGGCGAAGGACCCCGTGGCGACGGCGGCCTCGAACAACCCGGCGCTGTCCACCCTGGTCACCGCGGTCAAGAAGGCCGGACTGGTGGACACGCTCAACAACGCGCAGAACATCACCGTGTTCGCCCCGACCAACGACGCCTTCGCCAAGGTCCCGAAGGCCGACCTGGACAAGCTGCTGGCCGACAAGGACGCGCTCACCAAGGTCCTCACGTACCACGTGGTGGGCCAGAAGCTGACGCCGAAGCAGCTGGAGAAGGGCTCCTTCGAGACCCTGGAGAAGGGCGCGCTGACAACCTCGGGTTCGGACATGACATACACCGTGAACGACTCGTCAAAGGTCGTCTGCGGCAACGTCCCCACGGCCAACGCCACGGTCTACATCGTGGACACGGTCCTGATGCCGCCCGCGGCCTGATCAGTTCCTCGCGGTGGGCCGGGCGGCCCACCGCGAGGGCCGGTGCGGATCCCGCGGAATCCGGTCGCCCCGAACCCGCACATAAGCGTCGGATAAGAGCAGACTGGACAGTGCGGGCCACTTCCCGCGCGTGACGGTGACCGGGTCCGCATGATCCGAAGGGGACGAAACTCATGTCAAACGTCTCGCACGTCGGCCACGACATGGCCGGACACCCCGATGTATCGGAAATGAGTGACCGCTACGCCCGCGTGATGGGCGGCCGCGACGTGGCACTCGTGGACGCGCCGGTCTTCCTGGTCGGTCTGTACTGCGCCGTCTCTCCGTGGGTGCTGCACTTCACCACCTCGCAGTCCGCCCTGGTGACGCACAACCTGGTCATGGGCATCGCGATCGCCCTGCTCGGCCTCGGGTTCACCGCGATGCCGCAGCGGATGTACGGCCTGAGCTGGGCCATCTGCGCCATGGGTGCGTGGATGATCATCTCGCCCTGGGTGGTGGGCAGCAGCCCGGACACCGGCGTCATCCTCAACAACGTCATCATCGGCGGACTGACCGCCCTGCTCGGACTGGTCTGCGCGGGCGCGTCGATGAAAATGAGCCGAGGCGGCAGGTCCTAGAAAGGGAGCCGCACAGAAGCCGACCGGACCGCGCGCCCGGCCGGCTTCCGCGTGTCTCAGCCCAGCGAGCTGTACGCGACCACGCCCCGCAGCACCTCGTCGACCGCCTTCCGGGCGCTCCGCGCCACCGTGCTGTTCTCGCGCGGCGCGGCGGCGGCCACCTGGCCCAGCACGTCGATGACCTGCTTGCACCAGCGCACGAAGTCGCCCGCCGGCATGTCCGCCTCGCGCAGCACCTCGTCCAGCGAGCGGCCCGACGCCCACATGTACACCGCCCAGGCGAATCCGAGATCGGGCTCGCGCTGGCCGACCCCCTCCGCCTGGTTGATCTTGAAGTCCTCCTCCAGGGAGTCGAGCCGCCCCCAGATGCGGACCATCTCGCCGAGCGCGGTCCGCGCGGGCCCCGAGGGCAGCTTCGGCGCCACCGCGTCGTCGGCCTGCCGCGCCTCGTACACCAGGGCGGAGACGCACGCCGCGAGCTCCGCCGCGTTCAGCCCCTCCCAGACACCGGCGCGCAGGCACTCGCTCGCCAGCAGGTCGAGCTCGCCGTAGAGCCGGGCCAGCCGCTTCCCGTGCTCGGTGACCTCACTGCCGCGCAGGTAGTCCAGCTCGGTGAGCAGGGCGACGATCCGGTCGAAGGTGCGCGCGATGGTGTTGGTGCGCCCCTCGATGCGGCGCTCCAGCTGCCGGGTGTCGCGCTGGAGCCGGTAGTAGCGCTCGGCCCAGCGGGCGTGGTCCTCGCGCTCGTCGCAGCCGTGGCAGGGGTGGGCGCGCAGCTCGGCCCGCAACCGCGCGATCTCGCGGTCGTCGGCGGCGGGGGCGCGCCCGCGGCGGTGCCGGTCCGGGACGATGTGCCCGGCCTTGGTCCGCAGCGCGGAGGCCAGGTCCCGGCGCGACTGCGGCGAGCGCGCGTTGAACGACTTCGGCACCCGCATCCGCTCCACGGCCTCCACGGGCACCGGGAAGTCGATCGCGGCGAGCCGCTTCACCTGCCGCTCGGCGGTGAGCACGAGGGGGCGGGGCCCGTCGTGGTACTCCATGCCGCGGTGCCCGTGCCCGTTGGTGCGGCCGGCCGGAAGCCCCGGGTCGAGGACGAGCGCGAGTCCGGCGAACTTGCCGGTCGGCACGTGGATGACATCGCCGGGCTTCAGCTTCTCCAGGGAGGCCGCGGCGGCGGCCCGCCGCTGCGTCGCGCCCTGCTTGGCCAGCTCCGTCTCCCGATCCTTGAGGTCGCGGCGCAGCCGCGCGTACTCCTCGAAGTCGCCGAGATGGCAGGTCATGCCCTCGCGGTAGCCCTCCAGGCCCTCCTCGTTGCGCTGGACCTGGCGGGAGATCCCGACGACCGACCGGTCCGCCTGGAACTGCGCGAAGGAGGTCTCCAGGAGCTCGCGCGAGCGGTGCCGCCCGAACTGCTGGACCAGGTTCACGGCCATGTTGTACGAGGGGCGGAAGCTGGAGCGCAGCGGATACGTGCGGGTGCCGGCGAGTCCGGCGAGGGCGCCCGGGTCCATGCCGCGCTGCCAGAGCACCACGGCGTGGCCCTCGACGTCGATCCCGCGCCGTCCGGCCCGGCCGGTGAGCTGGGTGTACTCGCCGGGGGTGATGTCGGCATGCTGCTCGCCGTTCCACTTGACGAGCTTCTCCAGGACCACCGAGCGGGCGGGCATGTTGATGCCGAGCGCCAGGGTCTCCGTCGCGAAGACGGCCTTGACGAGGCCGCGGACGAACAGCTCCTCGACGATCTCCTTGAACCTCGGGAGCATCCCCGCGTGGTGCGCGGCGATGCCCCGCTCAAGGCCCTCCAGCCACTCGTAGTAGCCCAGGACGTGCAGGTCCTCGGACGGGATGGACGCCGTCCGCTCCTCCACGATCTCCCGGACGAGCCGGCGGTTGTCGTCGTCGTTGAGCCGGAGCCCGGCGTGCAGGCACTGCTGGACGGCCGCCTCGCAGGCGGCCCGGCTGAAGATGAACGTGATCGCGGGGAGCAGCCCCTCGGCGTCCAGCCGGTCGATGACCTCGGGACGGGAGGGCGTCCAGATCCGGCTGCGCTGGCGCCGCTCGCGCTCGCGGTCCGCCTCGCGGACCATCTTGCCGCGGCGGCGCTCGCGGGGGTTGTACCCGCGCTGGTTCTCCATGCGGGCGAGGCGGACGAGGTCGGGGTTGACCTCCCGGCGGCCGGTGCCGCGGCCGCCGTGGTCGGACTCCTCCTCGAAGAGGTCGTACATCCGTCGCCCGGCCAGCACGTGCTGCCAGAGCGGGACGGGCCGCTGCTCGGAGACGATCACCTCGGTGTCGCCGCGCACGGTGTCCAGCCAGTCGCCGAACTCCTCCGCGTTGGACACGGTCGCCGACAGGGAGACCAGGGTGACCGACTCGGGGAGGTGGATGATCACCTCTTCCCAGACGGCGCCCCGGAAGCGGTCGGAGAGGTAGTGCACCTCGTCCATGACCACGTGTCCGAGGCCGTTCAGCGCCTGGGAGCCCGCGTACAGCATGTTCCGCAGGACCTCGGTGGTCATGACGACGACCGGGGCGTCCGCGTTGACGCTGTTGTCACCGGTGAGCAGGCCGACCTTGTCGGAGCCGTAGCGCCGCACCAGGTCGGCGAACTTCTGGTTCGACAGGGCCTTGATCGGCGTGGTGTAGAAACACTTGCGGCCCTGCTCCAGGGCGAGGTGCACGGCGAATTCGCCGACGATCGTCTTGCCCGAGCCGGTGGGCGCGGCGACGAGCACGCCCTTCCCGGCCTCCAGCGCCTTGCACGCCTCGATCTGGTACGGGTCGAGATCGAAGTCGTACATCTCGCGGAACGGCCCGAGAGCGGTCGCCTGCTCGGCCGCCCGGAGCCGGGAAGCCTGGTAGCGCTCAGCTGGTGAGAGGTCCTCTGTCATCTTGTTGTCGAGCCTACCCGCCACCTCTGACAGTGACGCGATCTTTAATCGCCCATGGTCCGGGCTCCGAGAACCCGTACCGCCTTCGGCACGCAGGTGGCGGTCAGCGGGAGCGCGCCGAGCGGTTCGCCGTCCGCGTACGCGGTGACGCCGACGGCTTCGAGGGTGACCGAGGAGGCCCGGTGCACGGTGACGACGGGGTGGCTGAGGTGCGTCCCCCTGTACACCCGGGGGAAGACCTTGAGCAGGGTCGTGCGGCTGCACTCGCCGACCACCGTGATGTCGAAGAGCCCGTCGCCCATGTCCGCGTCCGCGCAGATGCGCATGCCGCCGCCGTACGAGGTGCCGTTGCCGACCGCGACGAGCGTGGCCCGTATCTCGCGTGCCGGTCCTCCGTCGAGCGTCATGCGGTACGTGACCGGCTTGAAGGCGGCCAGCTCGGCGAGGATCGCCAGGTCGTACTTGAAGCGGCCGCCCACCCAGCGCATCCGGTTGCCCCGGTCGTTCACCCGGGAGTCGAAGCCGGAGGCGAGCACGGAGCCGAACCAGCGCTCCCCGGCCCGCCCCAGGTCGGTCTCGCGCACCGGCGCCCGCCCCTTGAGCGCGTCGGCGGCGAGCCGGCCCGCCGCCTCCGGGTCGCGTATCGGCAGGCCCAGGGCACGGGCGAAGTCGTTGCCGGTCCCCACCGCCACCACGCCGAGCGGGGTGAGCGTCCCGGCGACCGCCTGGAGGGCCAGCGAGACGAGCCCGTCGCCGCCGACGGCCATGAGCGCGCCCGTTCCCCCGGCGACCGCCTCGCGCGCCCGGCGCAGCGCGTCACCGGCGTCCTCGCCGAGGATCGTGCGCACGGAGAAGCCGGCCTCCCGCAACGCGGAAGCGGCCGGCTGCGCGGCTCGCGCGCCCCGGCCGCGTCCCGCGGTGGGATTGACGAAGAGGGTGATCTCGCTGGTCACCCGGGGACCCTACAAGGTCAGGTGATGTCGTCGTAACCGTCGCGCAGCGAGGACCGGCCGCCGTCGGACTGGCCGGGCAGCGTGGGCGACGCCGACACGTGCTCCATCTCGCCGATGTCCTCGGGGGTGAGGTCGAGCTGCGACGCCTCGTCGTCGTCCAGATCGGCGTCGGGGTTGTTCCGCTTCCGGCGCCGGTCGTTGGCCAGGCAGATGCCGAGCGCGATGAAGTACAGCAGCACGATGGGCGCGGCCAGCGTGATCATCGTGAGCGGGTCGCCGGTGGGGGTCGCCACCGCGGCGAAGACCGTGATGCCCATGACCATGGCGCGCCACCAGGAGGCGAGCCGCTTGGCCGTGAGCACTCCGGTGAAGTTCAGCAGGATGAGCAGCAGGGGCAGCTCGAAGGCGAGACCGAACACGACCACCATGCGCGTCATGATGTTGAGGTAGTCGTCGACGGGCAGCAGGTTGGTCGTGTTGTCCGGGGTGAAGTCGAGCAGGACCTCGGCGGTCTTCGGCATCAGGACGTACGCGAGGGCGGCGCCCGCGAGGAACAGCGGCACGCCGCAGCCGACGAAGCCGAGCGCGTAGCGCTTCTCGTGCTTGTGCAGGCCGGGGGCGAGGAACGCCCAGAGCTGGTAGAGCCAGACCGGAGTGGAGAACACCACCCCTGCCATGAGGGAGACCTTGAGGGCGATGGAGAACGGGGCGACGAGGCCGTTCACCGTCATCTCGGCGCACGGGTGGCCGTTGGCTTGCGTCTTCTCGCCGTTGGCGCAGCCGACCGATTCCAGGATCGGCTTGATCAGGAAGTCGATCAGGTCCTTGTAGAAGAAGGCCGTGATCGACGTGATCACGATGATCGCCAGGACCGCGATCAACAGTCGGTTACGCAACTCTCGCAGGTGATCAGCGAGAGGCATCCGCCCCTCGCTGTCCTTCTCCTGCTTGCGGGCAGACTTGAGCAACCCACTTCCCTCGTCTCGTGCGGCGGCTGACGGAAGGGTCCGTCAGCGCGGTCAGCTCTGGGTGGTGGGCTTCGCTTCGCTCACCGGGCGGGAGCTCGTGACGTCACCGGGCGCGGCCTGGATCGTACGCGCCGCCTGCTGGGTGCCCTGGTCGGCGGGGGCGTCCGTGGTGGCGGTGGCCGTCGGCTCGTCGTCCTTCTTCATGGCCTTGGCCTCGCTCTTGAGGATGCGGGCCGACTTGCCCAGCGAACGGGCCATGTCGGGAAGCTTCTTGGCGCCGAACAACAGCAGGATGACAGCGATGATCAGTACGATCTCGAGAGGCTTCAGATTGCCCATGGTGTGCTTCCTTCTAGCTGAGGCGGCTGGAGGCGGGCTCGCTGCCCTTGAGTGGCGGATACACATCCGACCCTTCGCCGGCAGCGATCGTAACCCGCGGGAGTAAACGCGAGGCAATGCCCGTGCATACTTTCGAAGCGGCCCGCACCTCCCTGCCTGGGCCGTCCTGCAGCAGCGTACCTCCCGTGCCCCTGAAACAGGAGGCCGCGTCTACGGGCCCTCTAGGGCCTCAGGGCAGGGTGCTGCCCGTCGCGGCGAGCCGTTCGGCCGCTCGCTCCAGGTCGTCGGCTGCCCGGTTGATGCGCTCCGTGGTGCGGGTCACCTGGTGGCCGAGGCGCTGGGCCTCGATGAACACCCTGATGGCCAGCACGCCGAGTACGGCGATCCCGAGGAATCCCAGGGCGATGGCGAGCATGGGCCAGAACATGCGGGAAGTGCCTTTCAGGAGCCGGTGTGCAGACGCAGCGTGCGGACGCCGCCGCCGGTCAGGAGCTCCACTATCCGCTCCCCCGCCGGCTTGCGTACGCACGCGGCGCAGTCGGGGCAGGTGAAGGAGTAGAACGTGGTGCGGCTGGTCGCGCCGATCACCAGCCGGAACTCCGCCGCCGCCAGCTCGAACCGCGCGCGGCAGTCCGGGCACGCGGCCTTGAAGCGCGCCGACTCCGGCACCGCCACGGTGGGTACGGAGGCGCGGCCCGGCAGCGCGGACAGGTGGCCCATGGGTGCAGCCGTCCCTTCAGACCGTGCCGTCGTACGCGGCGAGCGCCGCCCGCGCCGCACTCCGCGCGCTTCCGGCCAGCTCCGGGGGCGAGACGATGCGCCCCTCCCGGCCGAGCCGCAGCGCGAGCCGGCGCAGCGAGGCCGGGTCCGGGGTGCGCAGGGTGATCCGCAGACCGCCATCGGGCCGTTCCTCCGCCCGGTCGTGCGGGTAGTACTCGGCGACCCAGCGGCCGCCCGGGCCGACCTCGATCACGACTTCCGGGTCCTCGGCGGCCGGCTGGACCAGGCCCTCGGACAGGTCCCGCAGCTCCAGCTCGGGCGGGGCGGCGGGCTCGTCCAGCAGCCGGATCTCGGCGACCCGGTCGAGCCGGAAGGTGCGCCGGTCCTCGGAGGAGCGGCACCACGCCTCCATATAGGTGTGCCCGACGGCGAACAGCCGGATCGGGTCCACCTCGCGTTCGGTGAGTTCGTCGCGGGCGGGCGAGTAGTAGCGCAGCCAGAGCCGTCGTCGCTCCGAGATCGCCCGGTCCACCTCGGCGAAGACGCCGCCCTCGGATTCGAAGGTGACCGAGAGCCGCGAGCTGGCCGCGCCCACCTCTCCGGCGGCGGTCTCCAGCTTGGCGGTGGCCCGCAGCAGCGCCTGCCGGTCGCTCTCGCGCAGTCCGGGCAGGGTCGCCACGGCGCGGGCGGCGACCAGCAGGGCCGTGGCCTCGTCGGCCGCGAGCCGCAGCGGTTCGGCGACGTCGTCCGCGTTGTGCCACCAGATGCGGTCGCCGTCGGTGTCGATGTCGAGCAGGTCGCCGCCCCGGAAGCTGGTGCCGCACATGGGCAGCACGTCCAGGTCGGAGATCAGCTCGTCCTCGGTGATCCCGAAGGCCCGGGCGACGTCCTGGACGTGGGCGCCGGGGCGCTCGCGCAGGTACGTCACCAGGGAGAGCATCCGGCGCGTCTGGTCGATGGCGTTCGTGGCCATGGAATACGGTCCCCTCAGTCCTTGGCCACGGCGCGCAGCCGGTCCACCACGTCGGCCCGCAGGTCCTCGGGTCCGGTGACGACGACGTCGGGCCCGAACTCCACGAGCCAGGCGTCCAGGCCGTGTCCGTACGGGATCTCCAACTCGTCCCACCCGTTCCCGAGTTCCCGGACCGACAGGGCGCGGGCGCGCAGCGGGTAGCCGGAGTCGGTGCGGAGCCTGATCAGGGCGGTCCGGGTGGCCGTCTCCCCGGCCCAGCTCTCCACGGTCTCGCGGACGGTGACCACGTCGGGGACCTCGGCGGTGAAGGCGCCGGCCCGGGAGCGCACCTTGCCGGTGATCCGGGAGAGCCGGAAGACGCGCTCGGCGCCGCGCTCCCGGTCCCAGCCGGCGAGATACCAGTGGCCGCGCCAGCACTCCAGGGTCCACGGCTCGACCTGGCGCTGCTCGGGCTGGGCGGCGTTGGCCTTGCGGTAGTCGAAGGTCACCGGGCGGCGGTCGCGGCAGGCCAGCATCAGGGGTTCGAAGGCGGCCTCGTGGACGGGGATGCGCGGTTCGAGGGCGCTGTGCACCTCATAGGCGTCCTCGGTCTCGGGCATCCCGGCGGCCCGCAGCTTCTGCAGGGCCCCGCTGGCCGCCCCGGCGAGGCGGGCCTGCTGCCAGACCTTGGCGGCCAGGCCGAGCGCGGCGGCCTCCTCGGCGTCCAGCGTGATCGGGGGCAGCCGGTTGCTGTCCCGGCGGGCGAGGTAGCCGGTGTCGCCGTCCAGGTTCTCCACGGTCTCGATGACCAGGCCGAGCTCGCGCAGATCGTCCTTGTCGCGCTCGAACATCCGGTTGAAGGCGTCGTCGGAAGCCGCTTCGAGGTAGGCCTCGATGGAGCCGCGGAGCTCGCGCTTGCTGAGCGGGCGCCGGGTCCCCAGCAGACACAGCGCCAGGTTCATCAGCCGCTCGGCCTTGGCAATCGCCATCGACGCCCTTTCCCTCGTGCTCTACGACGCTCGACCGTACCGCCCCGGGGTGTCCGGACAAAAGCGAGGGCCCGCACCTCGGGGTGCGGGCCCTGCTCGTACCTGCGCGGGATCAGACGGCGACCAGGTCGCAGACGAAGATCAGCGTCTCGCCCGGGGCGATCGCGTCGCCCGCGCCGCGGTCACCGTAGCCGAGGTGCGCGGGGATGGTCAGCTGGCGGCGGCCGCCGACCTTCATGCCCTGCACGCCCTTGTCCCAGCCCTTGATGACCTGGCCGGCACCGAGTTGGAACTGCAGCGGCTTGCCGCGGTTCCACGAGGCGTCGAACTCCTCGCCGGTGGAGAAGGCGACACCCACGTAGTGGACGGAGACGTACTGGCCGGGCTTGGCCTCCTCGCCCTCGCCCTCCCAGATGTCCTTGATCTCCAGATCGGCCGGCGGCTCGCCACCCGGGAAGTCGACCTCGGGCTTGTCGATGCTCACTGACTTTCTCCTCTTACAGATGAACTGGGCAACCGGGACAGTCTTACATCTTCGCCAGGAGGTCCACGGCGAAGACCAGAGTGGAGTTGGCCGGCACGCCCGACTGCTCCTTGTCACCGAGGCCCTGGTCCGGCGGCACGACCAGCAGCACCCGGCTGCCGATCTTCTTGCCGACCAGGCCGTCCTTCAGGCCCTTGAGGGTGACCTGCGCCAGCGGGAAGGTCTGCGTCTTGCCCGTGGTGTACGTGTTGTCGAACTCCTTGCCGTCCTTCCAGAGCTTGGCCACGTAGTTCACGACGACCGAGTCGGTCTCCTTGACCACGTCGCCCTTGGACTCCAGCACGTAGTTGGAGACCAGCTTCTTCGGCGGGTCGACCTTGCTCGGGATGGTCAGGCTCGGCGCCTTGCCGTCGGTGTTGGTGCCCACCTTCGGCAGGTCCTTGTTGTCCTGGGCGACGGCGGTGCCCTTGGCCGAGGCCGGGATCTGCTTCGCCTTCAGGATGTCCACGACGAAGACCAGGGTCGCGTTCGGCTTGATGTCGCCCTGGCCCTGGGCCCCGTAACCGAGGTCCGGCGGGATGACGAGCTGGACCCTGCTGCCGACCTTCTGGCCGACCAGGCCCTTGTCCCAGCCCTGGATGACCATGCCCGCGCCGAGCGTCAGATCGAACGGCTGCTTGCGGTCGAAGCTGTTGTCGAACGGCTTGGTGGAGTCGTAGGACTGGCCGAGGTAGTTGACCTGGGTCACGTCGCCGTTCTTCAGCTTCGCGCCGTCACCCTCGCTGATGACCTTGGTCTTCAGCTCCTTGGGCGGCGTACCCGTGCCCTTGGCCAGGGTGGGCTTCTCGCCGAACTTCGCACCCGCGGTGATGGCGGGGAAGCCGCCCTTGGAAGGGGCGGACGCGGAGGCGGAAGCGGAGTCGGAGCCCTTGTCGTCGCTGCCGCAGGCGGCTGACGACAACAGCAGCAGGGGGACGACGAGAAGGCCGGCAAGTCGGCGCACTGGTTCCTCAGATCTCAGACGGCATATGTGGGGGACACGCCCCGGGGGGTTCCGGGACCCCGCCACTCTAGGCCGTGCGAAGGGCCCCGTACGAGGAACGTACGGGGCCCGAGTCGCACCGGCGCCGGAGCGTGTCCTGCGCCTCACATACCCGCGATCAGCTTCTCCACCCTGTCGTCCACCGACCGGAACGGGTCCTTGCACAGCACCGTGCGCTGCGCCTGGTCGTTGAGCTTGAGGTGGACCCAGTCGACGGTGAAGTCCCGCCGCTGCTCCTGGGCCCGGCGGATGAAGTCCCCGCGCAGCCGCGCCCTGGTCGTCTGCGGGGGCACCGACTTGCCCTCGAAGATCTTCAGGTCGTTGCAGATGCGGGCGGCCTGCCCCTTGCGCTCCAGCAGGTAGTAGAGCCCCCGCCGGCGGTGGATGTCGTGGTAGGCGAGGTCTATCTGCGCGACCCGCGGATTCGACATGGTCATGTTGTGCTTGGCGCGGTACCGCTCGATGAGCTTGTACTTCATGACCCAGTCGATCTCGGTGTCGATCCGGTCGAGGTCCTCGGCCTCGATCGCGTCGAGCGTGCGGCCCCACAGTTCGAGGACGCGCTCGACGTTGCCCGTGCGGATGCCGCGGCGGTCCACGAAGTCCACGGCCTTCTCGTAGTACTCGCGCTGCACCTCTATGGCCGACGCCTCCCGGCCACTGGCGAGGCGGACCTTGCGCTGGCCGGTGGTGTCGTGGCTGACCTCGCGGATGGCCCGGATCGGGTTCTCCAGGGTCAGGTCGCGCATCACCGTGCCCGCCTCGATCATGCGGAGCACCAGGTCGGTCGCGCCGACCTTGAGCAGCATGGTCGTCTCGGACATGTTGGAGTCCCCGACGATGACGTGGAGGCGGCGGTAGCGCTCCGCGTCCGCGTGCGGCTCGTCACGGGTGTTGATGATCGGGCGGGAGCGCGTCGTCGCGGAGCTGACGCCCTCCCAGATGTGCTCGGCACGCTGGCTGACGCAGTAGACCGCGCCCCGGGGGGTCTGGAGCACCTTGCCGGCGCCGCAGATCAACTGCCTGGTGACGAGGAAGGGAATGAGGATGTCCGCGAGGCGGGAGAATTCCCCGTGCCGGGCCACCAGGTAGTTCTCGTGGCAGCCGTAGGAGTTTCCCGCGGAGTCGGTGTTGTTCTTGAAGAGATAGACGTCGCCGGCGATTCCCTCCTCGTGCAGGCGGCGTTCGGCGTCGACGAGCAGGCCCTCGAGAATGCGCTCGCCGGACTTGTCGTGGGTGACCAGCTCGGTCAGGTTGTCGCATTCGGGGGTTGCATATTCCGGATGCGATCCCACGTCGAGGTAGAGGCGGGCGCCGTTCCGCAGAAAGACATTGCTGCTGCGGCCCCATGACACAACACGGCGGAAGAGGTAGCGCGCCACTTCATCAGGAGACAGTCGGCGCTGTCCCCTGAACGTGCACGTGACGCCGTACTCGTTCTCCAGCCCGAAAATGCGGCGGTCCATGACTGAACATTACGCCTGATGGCCCGAGCTGAAACCGGGTTCGACAGCACCGTTTCGATCATTTTCCGATCCCCGCGCCGCTACGGCGGTACGGGCGGGAACCGTGAGCACCGGTCCGGTGGCCAGCAGAACGAGCAGCGCCGCCACTCCACCGGCCCCCGCGACCCCGAAGCTCCACGCCGTCCCGCCCAGCTCGACGGCCGGGCCGGCCACCGCGGTGCCCACGGCCGCGCCCACCCCGAAGGTCGTCACGAGCCACGAGAACGCCTCCGTCACCGTCCCGCGCGGCGCGTGCCGGTCGACCACGATGAACGAGCACGCGACGGCCGGCGCGAGGAACACCCCGGAGACGGCCGCCAGCACGGTCATCGCGACCGGTCCCGGCGTCAGCACCAGCGGCAGATAGCCGAGCGCGAGCAGTCCCACGATGACCCGCAGCCGCCGCTCCGGCGCCCCCGCCCACTGCCGCGCCCCGTACACCGCCCCGCCGATCAGCGCGCCGAGCCCGAGCGCCGCCATCAGCCAGCCGTACACCGACTCCCGCCCCTGGTCGTCGGCGTACGCCATCGCGGCCACGGTGATCGAGCCCAGCGCCAGGCCCACGAAGAAGAACGAGCCGAGCAGCGCCAGCAGCCCGGGCGAGCGCAGCGCGCCCAGCCAGTGCGCCTCGCGCGGGGCGGAGCGCCAGGCCCGCGAGGGCTCCGAGAGCACCACGGACAGCGCGCCGAGCACGCCGATCGCGTTGATGACCAGCAGCGCCGTGGCGGGCGACCAGAGGGCGACCAGGAGCGTCACGAGCAGCGGTCCCGCGGTGAACATGACCTCCTGCGCGACGGCGTCCATGGCGTAGGCCCGGTGCACCCGGTCCTCACCGCCCAGCACGCTCGGCCACAGCGCCCGCAGGCCGCCCTCCAGCGGGGGCGTGAAGAGACCGGCCACGGCGACCGCCGCGTAGGCGAGCGCCGGCGAGCCGGTCCCGGCCACGGCGAGGAGGGCCATGCCGAGTGCGGAGACGACGGCGGCGGGCAGTTGGACGCGCGGCTGTCCGTACAGGTCCACCGCCCGGCCGAGCAGCGGCTGCCCGACCGCCGTGGCCAGCCCGTACACCGCCGCGAGTGCGCCCGCGACGCTGTAGCTGCCGCCCTCGGCCCGGACGAACAGCACGATCGCGATGCTCGCCGTGCCGTTCGGCAGCCGCCCCACCAGAGTGCCCGTCAGCAGCCTGGCGGCGTGCCGCGCCCGGAGGATGTCCAGATATCCCGCGGCCATGTCCCGCCCCTCTCCCTCGGGTGCCTGTGCGGGCCTGCGAGGTTTTACGTATAACTTCCGGGTTCATACGTACCATGAGCCCGTCCGCAGGTCCACCTCACGGGCCTGAACCGACCGGCCCGGAGGCCCGCGTGACCAGCCCCGCACCACCCGGCCCGCCCCGGCCCACCAGCCGTGACGTGGCCCGCGCCGCCGGCGTCTCGCAGGCCACGGTCTCGTTGGTGCTCGGCGACAAATGGCGGGGCCGGGTCTCCGAGTCCACGGCGGGCCGGGTCCGCGACGCCGCCCGCGGTCTGGGCTACCGGCCGAATCTCGCCGCCCGCAATCTGCGCCTGGGCCACACCCGGACGGCGCTCCTGGTCGTCCCCGCCCTGACCAACGAGTTCTTCGCCCGGGTCTACACCGGGGCCGCCGCGGTCGCCGCCGAGCACGGCTTCGGGGTCGTCCTCTACCCCTCCCCCGACGGCGCCGGACCGGCCCGCGACCCTTTTCCGTCGGCCCGGGCCGCGCTGGACGGGGTCATCGCCTCCTCCATGGCCGCCGACGCGCTCGACGCCCTGCACGGCGCGGACGTCCCCCTCGTGATGCTGGACAGCGACCCCTCGGCGCCCGGGCCCGCCGCCCGGGTCAATCTGGACATCGCCGACGGGATGCGCCAGGTGGCCCGCCATCTGCTGGCCCTCGGCCACCGACGCTTCCTCCACCTCGCCTCGGCCGTCGACACCTGGACCTTCGCCTGCCGGGCGAACGCCCTGCAGGCGGAGCTGCGCCGGACCCCCGGCACCGAGGTCCGCACGGCGACCGCCGCGCTGGACGTGCGCGCGGGGCGGGACGCGGCCGAACGCGCGCTCGGGCTGCCCGGGTCCCGGCCCACCGCGATCGTCTGCGACGACGACATCCTGGCGGCGGGCGCGTGCAAGGCGGCCCGGCGGTTCGGGCTGCGGGTGCCGGACGACGTCTCGGTCACCGGCTTCGACGACCTGGCCCTGGCCACCGCGGTGGAGCCGGAGCTGACCACGGTCCGGCTGCCCGCCGTGCAGGTCGGCGAGCGCGGGATGGCCGCCCTGCTGGCGGTCCTGGACGGGCGGGCCGCCGAGCCGGGCAGCCTGCCGGTGCGGCTGGTGGTCCGGGGCTCCACCGCCCCGCCGCCCGCATGACGGAGCCCCGGTCCGCCTGGGGCGGGCCGGGGCTCGGCGGGCCGGAAGCCTTTACTCCACGTCGCCGCCGGAATCCGTCGTGCCGGTGTTCTTCGGGTCCGTCGTGGCCGTCGGGCCGTCCGTGGAGTCGCCGTCCTCCGCGTCGGACGGGGCGTCGGTCGGGGTCGACGCGGCGGCCTCCGCTTCGAGGAGCCGGGCCAGCTGGCGGCCGACGATCCGCTTGAACTTGCGCTGCTGCGGCCGCGTGCGGTCCAGGACCGCGACCTCCAGCCGGTCGGCGGGGATCTCCCGCTCGCTGCCGTTGGGGTCGCGGGACAGCGCCTGCACCGCCAGCTTCAGCGCCTCGGCGAGGGACATCCCGTCGCGGTGGCGCTGGTCCAGGAAGGTGCTGATCTGCTCCGCGTTGCCGCCGACCGCGACCGAGCCGTGCTCGTCCACGATCGAGCCGTCGTGCGGCAGCCGGTAGATCTGGTCGCCCTCGGGCTCGGCGCCCACCTCGGCGACCACGAGCTCCACCTCGTACGGCTTCTCGGCCGCGCTGGAGAAAATGGTGCCGAGCGTCTGCGCGTAGACGTTCGCCAGCCCACGGGCCGTCACATCGTCGCGGTCATAGGTGTAACCGCGCAGATCGGCATAACGGACTCCGCCGATGCGGAGGTTCTCGTACTCGTTGTACTTGCCGGCGGCGGCGAAACCGATCCGGTCATAGATCTCGCTGAACTTGTGCAGCGCACGGGACGGGTTCTCGCCGACGAACACAATTCCGTCGGCGTACTGCAGCACAACCAGGCTGCGACCGCGGGCGATGCCCTTCCGGGCGTATTCCGCCCGGTCGGCCATGGCCTGCTGAGGTGAGACATAGAACGGCGTCGACACCGGCTATCCGTCCCTTTCTGTCAGTGGCGGGAGCATCGAAGAAGGCTGGATACGAACGCGTGCTCAGAGCAGCGCGGCGCGCGGGCCGTCGGGCTGTTCCAGGCGGCGTTCCAGAATCGAGCGGGCGATCCCGGCGGATTCCGCGTCGGTCAGCTTCCGGAAGCCCTCGTCCGTGATGACGGTGACGATCGGATAGATGCGGCGGCCCACGTCCGGGCCACCCGTCGCCGAGTCGTCGTCCGCCGCGTCGTACAGCGCCTGCACGACCAGCGTGAGCGTCTCCTCCTCCGTGAGGTCCTCGCGGTAGAGCTTCTTCATCGAGCCCCGGGCGAAGATCGAGCCGGAGCCGGTGGACGCGTAGCCGACGTGCTCCTCGGAGCGTCCGCCGGTGACGTCGTAGCTGAAGATGCGACCGCGCTCGCGGTCGATGTCGTAGCCGGCGAAGAGCGGGACGACGGCGAGGCCCTGCATGGCCATCGCCAGATTGCTCCGGATCATCGTGGAGAGCCGGTTGGCCTTGCCCTCCAGGGAGAGCTGGGCCCCCTCCACCTTCTCGAAGTGCTCCAGCTCAAGCTGGAAGAGCTTGACCATCTCCACGGCGAGACCCGCCGTACCGGCGATGCCCACCGCCGAGTACTCGTCGGCCGGAAAGACCTTCTCGATGTCGCGCTGCGCGATCATGTTGCCCATGGTCGCCCGCCGGTCACCGGCGAGGACGACGCCGCCGGGGAAGGTCGCGGCCACGATCGTCGTGCCGTGCGGCGCCTCGACGGCGCCCTTCAGGGGCGGCGTCTGACGGTTGCCCGGCAGCATCTCCGGAGCCTGTTCGGACAGGAAGTCCATGAAGGACGACGATCCCGGCGTCAGGAAGGCAGCTGGTAGACGCCCGGTGCTACGAGTGTTGGCTTCCACGCGTTTCCCTCCAGGTATGCGATGGCCCTGCGCCGTATTGCAGTTGAAGCATTACGCCCCGGACCCTACCCGCCCGGTGGCGATGATCCACATAGAAGGTGCGGGCAATCGGACGGGGAGCGCGGTCCGTGCCCGCGGTGTGCGGCACGGGCGGTCCGCCCGTGCCGCACAGCCGCCGCCGGCCTCCGGCGCGGGGCCGGTTACTCGCCGCCCTTTTGTACGAATGACCTGACGAAGTCCTCGGCATTCGACTCGAGGACGTCGTCGATCTCGTCGAGGACGTCGTCCACGTCGTCGCTCAGCTTCTCCTGGCGTTCCTTGAGGTCCTCGGAGGCCTGCGCGTCCTGCGCCTGCTCCTCGACCTCCTCCGTGGAACGCGTCGCCTTCTGCTGTCCGCCGCCGGTGTCCTTGGTCGCCATCTAGCTCACCCCGCTCGGTTCGAAGCACTTGATCAGACCCTACCCATGGGGTCCGACATTGGCCCGGTACTTGTCTCAACGTCCGGAGGTCATCGGAATGATTCCCAGCCGGGAGCCCTTTCAGGCGCTTTCAGCCGCCCGAGAGGACCTGGACCAGCTCCTGCGCCGTGCGGCACCGGTCCAGGAGGGATTTCACGTGCTCCCGGGTGCCCCGCAGCGGCTCCATCGTGGGCACCCGCTGAAGGGAGTCCTGGCCCGGCAGGTCGAAGATCACCGAGTCCCAGGAGGCCGCGGCCACGTCCTCCGCGTACTGTTCGAGGCAGCGGCCGCGGAAGTACGCCCTGGTGTCCTCGGGCGGCGCCGTACGCGCGCGCTCGACGTCCCGCTCGTCCAGGAGGCGCTTCATCCGGCCGCGGGCCACCAGGCGGTTGTACAGCCCCTTGTCCTGGCGTACGTCCGCGTACTGGAGGTCCACCAGATGCAGCCGGGCGGCGTCCCAGTCCAGGCCGTCGCGGCGCCGGTAGCCCTCCATGAGCTGCCGCTTCGCGACCCAGTCCAGCTCCCCGGCCAGACTCATCGGGTCGTTCTCCAGCCGGTTGAGGGTGTCCTCCCACCGGCTCAGGACGTCCTTGGTCTGCTCGTCGGCGTCCGCCCCGTACCGTTCCTCGACGTATTTGCGGCCCAGCTCGTAGTACTCCATCTGGAGCTGCACCGCGGTGAGTGTCCGGCCGCTGCGCAGCGTGATCAGCTGCCGGAGTCCGGGGTCGTGGGAGACCTGGTGCAGGGTGCGCACCGGCTGGTCGACGGCCAGGTCCACGTTGATGAAGCCGTCCTCGATCATGGACAGGACGAGCGAGGTGGTCCCCAGCTTCAGATAGGTCGAGATCTCGGAGAGGTTCGCGTCGCCGATGATCACATGGAGCCTGCGGTACTTCTCGGCGTCCGAGTGCGGTTCGTCGCGGGTGTTGATGATGGGCCGCTTGAGCGTGGTCTCCAGGCCGACCTCGACCTCGAAGTAGTCGGCGCGCTGGCTGATCTGGAAGCCGTGCTCGCCGCCGTCCTGGCCGATCCCGACCCGTCCGGCGCCGGTGACCACCTGCCGCGAGACGAAGAACGGGGTCAGGTGGCGCACGATGTCCGAGAACGGGGTCTCCCGCTTCATCAGGTAGTTCTCGTGCGTCCCGTAGGAGGCGCCCTTGTTGTCGGTGTTGTTCTTGTAGAGGTGGATCGGCTGGGCGCCCGGGAGCTGCGCCGCGCGCTCGGCCGCCTCGGCCATGATCCGCTCGCCGGCCTTGTCCCACAGGACGGCGTCCCGGGGATTGGTGATCTCCGGGGAGCTGTACTCGGGGTGCGCGTGGTCGACGTAGAGCCGGGCCCCGTTGGTGAGGATGACATTGGCCAGGCCGATGTCCTCGTCCGTGAGCTGGCTGGAGTCGGCGGTCTCGCGGGCGAGGTCGAAGCCTCGCGCGTCCCGCAGCGGATTCTCCTCCTCGAAGTCCCAGCGGGCGCGGCGCGCCCGGTGCATCGCCGCCGCGTAGGCGTTGACGATCTGGGACGAGGTGAGCATGGCATTGGCGTTGGGGTGTCCGGGGACGGAGATCCCGTACTCCGTCTCGATGCCCATTACTCGCCGTACGGTCATGCGGCCCTCCTTGCCCGGCGGCGCTCCCTTCCGGGGGCGGCGCTCAAGTACCGCTGCTGGTCGGTGCGTGCGCGGTCGGCCCGTCCCGCGCTGCGTGACGGGCGGTACGCCCGAGCCTAGAACGCCCGCGTGCCGGTGGGGAGATCAATTACGTCGTCATTGCCGCGGTGTCGCCGCGACTGGCCGGAAAGCAACCGGCTGCGGATGCCCGGCGGGGCATCCGCAGCCGGTACGGCCTTTTACAGGTACTGACCGGTGTTGGCCACCGTGTCGATGGAGCGGCCGGTGTCCGCGCCCTGCTTTCCGGTGACGAGCGTGCGGATGAAGACGATCCGCTCGCCCTTCTTGCCGGAGATACGGGCCCAGTCGTCCGGGTTGGTGGTGTTCGGCAGGTCCTCGTTCTCCTTGAACTCGTCCACGCATGCCTGGAGGAGGTGGGAGACGCGAAGGCCCTTCTGGCCGTGGTCGAGGAAGGCCTTGATGGCCATCTTCTTGGCCCGGTCCACGATGTTCTGGATCATCGCGCCGGAGTTGAAGTCCTTGAAGTACAGGACTTCCTTGTCGCCGTTGGCGTACGTCACCTCGAGGAAGCGGTTCTCCTCGGACTCGGTGTACATCCGCTCGACGACCGACTGGATCATGGCGTGCGCCGCGGCTTCCTTGGAGCCGGTGTGCTCGGCCAGGTCGTCCGCGTGCAGCGGCAGCGAAGGCGTGAGGTACTTCGCGAAGATGTCCTTCGCGGCCTCCGCGTCGGGGCGCTCGATCTTGATCTTGACGTCGAGCCGGCCCGGGCGCAGGATCGCCGGGTCGATCATGTCCTCGCGGTTGGAGGCGCCGATGACGATGACGTTCTCCAGGCCCTCCACGCCGTCGATCTCGGCGAGCAGCTGCGGGACGATGGTGTTCTCCACGTCCGAGCTGACGCCCGATCCACGGGTGCGGAAGAGCGACTCCATCTCGTCGAAGAAGACGATGACGGGGGTGCCCTCGCTCGCCTTCTCGCGGGCACGCTGGAAGACGAGGCGGATGTGGCGCTCGGTCTCACCGACGTACTTGTTGAGGAGTTCGGGGCCCTTGATGTTGAGGAAGTAGCTCTTGCCGGCGGGCTGTCCGGTGACTTCGGCGACCTTCTTCGCCAGCGAGTTGGCGACGGCCTTGGCGATGAGCGTCTTGCCGCAGCCGGGCGGGCCGTAGAGCAGGATGCCCTTCGGCGGGCGGAGCTCGTGCTCCTTGAAGAGGTCGGGGTGGAGATAGGGGAGCTCGACCGCGTCGCGGATCAGCTCGATCTGGTCGCCCAGACCGCCGATCTTGTCGTAGTCGATGTCCGGCACTTCTTCGAGGACGAGTTCTTCGACCTCGCTCTTGGGCACGACCTCGTAGACGTACCCGGACCGGGGTTCGAGCAGCAGGGCGTCGCCGGGGCGGATGGTGATGTCCAGCAGCGGCTCGGCGAGCCTCACCACCCTTTCCTCGTCGGTGTGCCCGATGACCAGGGCGCGCTCGCCGTCCTCAAGGATCTCCTTGAGGGTGACGATGTCCCCGGCACGCTCGAATTCCATGGCGTCGACCACGTTGAGCGCTTCGTTGAGCATGACCTCCTGGCCGCGCCTGAGGTCTTCGAGTTCGACGCTGGGGCTGACGTTCACCCGGAGCTTGCGGCCCCCGGTGAAGATGTCGCACGTGCCGTCCTCGTTCGCCTGCAGGAACACCCCGAAGCCGGCCGGCGGCTGCGCGAGCCGGTCGACCTCCTCCTTGAGGGCCACGATCTGGTCGCGGGCCTCGCGGAGTGTGCTGGCGAGCCGCTCGTTCTGGGCGGACACGCCTGCGAGGTTGGTCTGCAATTCGACGATCCGCTCTTCGAGAATCCTCGTATGACGCGGAGAGTCGGCGAGCTTACGTCGCAGGACGGCGATTTCCTGCTCGAGATAGGCGACCTGGCCGGCTGGGTCTTCGGACCCCCGCCCGGGCCGGATGCCGCGGTTGATGTCGTCGTCGTGGGCTGCCACGGTCCTCACCTCCTCCAAGGGGAGCTGGACGCTTCCTGACCCTACCTGCGTGGGTGGTGATTGAAACCCCTAGATCACAAAGACTGTGAGGTGTGTCCGATCTTCACCCTTGCGCTCTCCCCGTCCCAGGGGGATACCCGCCGTTCACCATCCGAAAGCGGCCGGTTGTATCGTCAAAGCGTTCAACACCCGTCAGGGCTGGCTCTTTCCCGGTCCGGCTACGCAGGAAACGGCAGGCGACATGACCGTGCGGCAGGACTCCCCCACCGGTGGCGAGGCGCAGGACCTGGAGGTGTGGATCGACCAGGACCTGTGCACGGGGGACGGGATCTGCGTGCAGTACGCGCCCGAGGTGTTCGAGCTGGACATCGACGGTCTGGCGTACGTGAAGAGCGAGGACGACGAACTGCTGCAGGACAAGGGCGCGACCACACCGGTGCCGCTGCCGCTGCTCCAGGACGTCGTGGACTCGGCCAAGGAGTGCCCTGGCGACTGCATTCACGTGCGTCGCGTTTCGGACAGGGTCGAGGTCTACGGGCCCGAGGCGGCCTGACCCTCAGGCTCCGGAGCGGGAGGTGCCGGCCGCTTCGCTGTCACGGAGAAACGCCCCGTTCTTCCACTGCCACGTGACCTTCTCCTGCTCGTCGGGGCAGCACGACGGCACCGACGACGAGGAGTAGCCGAGGAGCGTGGCGGAGATGACGCCGTCGCGGACCGTGAAGTCGCCGATGGTCAGCTGCTGGGCGGGGTCCACCAGGGTCGCGACGATCCGGGGTGCGGCGCCGCCCGCCTGTGTGAGGACGTAGACCCCGCTGGGCGGGGTGCCCGATCCGGCCGCGCAGTGGACCACCGCGACGGTCTCCGGCCTGCCGTCGCCGTCGAGGTCGCCGGGGGCCTGCTTGGCGACGGTGTTGCCGACGTTGCCGCACTCCAGGGGGAAGTCCGCCTTGGCCGGGTCGGGGGCGACGGCCGCTTCCTCGTGCTGCTGCTGGGCCGTCGTGCGGTGCCGGGTGGAGGCCGAGGCGCTGCTGTCGGGCTGGAGCAGGCCGGCCGCGGCGACGACGGCGGCCATGGCCGCCGCGGTGGCGAGCCAGTGCATGGGCCTGGTGTCGGTGTGCGCGAGGTCCGGGAGTGCGGAGGTCTGCACGCGGGCTGTCTCCTGTGGTTCCTGTGGTGCGACCGTCGGCGTCGGCGGTACGGGGGTGGCCAGCATCGTGCCACACCTCACACCGCAGCGGAACGGTGGGGTGGGCAACGATGACGCGCCGCATACGGAGAGGGCGCCGCCGCCGGGTTCCCGGGTCGGTCCGGGAACTCGGCGGCGACGCCGGTGCGTTGCCGCGGGGTCAGTCGCGGGAGGAACCGCTCCGGCCGCCCGGGCCGTCGTAGTCCTCGCCGTAGGCGCCCTTGGAGGGGCGGCGGCGACGGGCCGGGGCCTCGACGCCGTCGGCGAGCCGGCGGGCGGTGACGAGGAAGCCGGTGTGCCCGATCATGCGGTGGTCCGGGCGCACGGCCAGACCCTCCACGTGCCAGTTGCGGATCATCGACTCCCAGGGCTGCGGCTCGGCGAAGCAGCCGATCTCGCGGATGGACTCGACCGTCCGGGAGAGCTGGGTGGTGGTGGCGACGTACGCGCAGAGGATGCCGCCGGGGACGAGCGCCTTGGAGACGACGTCCAGGCACTCCCAGGGGGCCAGCATGTCCAGCACGACGCGGTCCACGTCGGTGTCCGTGAGGTTGTCCTGGAGGTCGCCGACCGTGAGCTGCCAGGCGGGGTGCGGGCTGCCGAAGTAGCGCTCGACGTTCTGCTGGGCGATCTCGGCGAAGTCCTCGCGGCGCTCGTACGAGTGCAGCATGCCCTGTTCGCCGATGGCGCGGAGCAGGAAGGTGGAGAGCGCGCCCGAGCCGACGCCCGCCTCCACGACGCGTGCGCCGGGGAAGATGTCGCCGAAGGCGAGGATCTGGCCCGCGTCCTTCGGGTAGACCACGGCGGCGCCGCGGGGCATGGACAGGACGTAGTCGGGGAGCAGGGGGCGCAGCGCGAGGTAGGCGACGTTTCCCGTGGTACGGACCACACTGCCCTCGGGGGCACCGATCAGCTCGTCGTGCGGGAAAGAACCCTTGTGGGTGTGGAAGTTCTTTCCGGCTTCGAGCGTGAAGGTGTGGTGGCGTCCCTTGGGATCGGTGAGCTGGACCTGGTCCCCGACCTTGAAGGGCCCGCGTCGGCGGGCGGCACCGGTCGGTTCAGACATGTGACCAGCGTACCGGTGTTTCGGGGGCCGCCGACCGCCGCCCGTACGCATGTGCGGGATGCGGGCGGGGGTCAGGCAGCGGGGCGGGCCATGGCGGCGACGAAGGCGCGCTCGACGTCGGCGGTGGAGAGGACGCCGTAGATCTCGCCGGTCTCCTCCACCACGAGGTATTCGGTGGCCGGGGTGGCCTTGAGGCGGTCCAGGAGGGCTTCGCCGGCGAGTTCGGCGGGAACCCTCATGCCGTCGGTGAGGTCCTGGGCGAGTCCGCTGACGGCGACCCAGGGGCGGCGGTGCTCGGGGACGGCGACGATGGCCGTCTCCCGGACGAGGGCCTTGGGCTCCCCGGTGGCGTCCACGACGACGAGGGCGCGGGCACCGGCCTCGTTGGCCCGGCGCAGCGCCTCGGAGAGCGGGGTCGCGGGCTCGACGGGGACGGCTCGGCGGGTGAGGCTGCGGGCGCGCAGTCCCGGCAGGTGCTCGCGGAGGCGGGCCATGCGCAGGCTGTTTCCGGCGCCGGTCCAGATGATGGCGGCGAGGATCGCGGCGAGCAGGGCGTCGGTGAGGGTGTCCATGCCGCTGATCTCGCCCGCGTCGTTGCCCAGGGAGCCGCTGCGGGTGAGGAGGGGCAGGCCGACGAGGGTGCCGACTGCGAGGGCGCGGCCGACCCAGGCGGCGGCGACGGTGCCGCTCATCGGCTTGCCGGTGATCTTCCAGACGACGGCCCTGAGCATGCGGCCGCCGTCGAGCGGGAGGCCGGGCAGCAGGTTGAAGGCGGCGACGATGAGATTGGAGATCATCAGCCCGCCGAGCAGGACGGCGGGGACGGTGCCGCGTTCCACGAAGCGCAGGGGCACGTAGAAGAGCCCGCCCAGGACGAGGGAGAGCAGCGGCCCGACGAAGGCCAGGACGAATTCGCGGCCGGGGGTCTCGGACTCCTTCTCGATCTCCGAGACGCCGCCGAAGAACTGGAGCTGGATGCGCCGGACGGGGAGCTTGTAGCGCAGGGCGGCGATCGTGTGGGCGAGCTCGTGGACGAGGACGGAGGCGTAGAAGGCGATCGCGAAGAAGAGCGCGACGAGGTAGCGGGCGGCGCCGAGGTCGGGCAGCACCCGGTCGAGCTGGCCGCCGAAGACCCAGGTGATCAGGGCCGCCACCAGGAACCAGCTGGGGGCGACGTAGACGGGCACGCCGAAGGGGCGGCCCATGAGGATGCCGCCTCCGGGCTCGTCCCGGCGCGGGGGCGCGCCCTTGCCGGGGCCGTCGCCGGGGCCGGTGCCCGGCGGGCCGGGCTGCGGCCGCCGGCCGTCGCCGCTCTCGTCCACGAGGTCCCTTCGGTTCGGTGCCTTTCGGCACGATGATGCAGTGTTCGAGGGTCTGTGGTCGATGGTATGCCGGTTGGTGTCAGTGGCGGGTCGTAGGGTCTTCGCATGACCTCCGTTCCGCCGCCGTCCCAGCCGGTGCCGCAGCCGCCTTCCTCGCTCTCCCCTTCGCGGGCGAGCGATTTCATGCAGTGCCCCCTGCTGTACCGCTTCCGCGTCATCGACAAGCTGCCGCAGAAGCCCAGTGAGGCGGCTACCCGGGGGACGCTCGTCCATGCGGTGCTCGAGCGACTGTTCGACAACCCGGCGGCGGAGCGCACGCCCGGCAGGGCGACGGCGCTGATCCCGGGCCAGTGGGACCGGCTGCTGGAGTCGAAGCCGGAGCTGGGGGAGCTGTTCGCGGAGGATCCGGGGGGCGAGCGGCTGGCTCGGTGGCTGGGTCAGGCGGAGCAGTTGGTGGAGCGCTGGTTCTCGCTGGAGGACCCGACGCGGCTGGAGCCGGCGGAGCGCGAGCTGTTCGTGGAGACGGAGCTGGAGTCGGGGCTGCGGCTGCGCGGGGTGATCGACCGGATCGACGTGGCGCCGACGGGCGAGGTCCGGATCGTCGACTACAAGACGGGGAAGGCGCCGCGTCCGGAGTACGCGGAGGGGGCGCTCTTCCAGATGAAGTTCTACGCCCTGGTGATCTGGCGGCTGAAGGGGGTCGTGCCGCGCCGGCTCCAGCTGGTCTATCTGGGCAGCGGTGACGTGCTGACGTACGACCCGGTGGTGGCGGACCTGGAGCGGGTGGAGCGCAAGCTGCTGGCGCTGTGGGAGGCGATCTCGCTGGCGACGCGGACGGGCGAGTGGCGGCCGCGTCCGACGAAGCTGTGCGGCTGGTGCGACCACCAGGCGCTCTGTCCGGAATTCGGTGGGACTCCCCCGGTGTATCCGCTGACGGTCCGCCCGGCCGGTCCGGCGGAGGATGACCAGGGCAGAATGGAGCCGGTCCGGGCCGAGGCCGGCCGGCCTGTGGCCCTCGACGGGCATTGAGGAGATCTGGTGGCTATCCGCGTCCTTCTGGTCGATGACCAACCGCTGCTCCGCACGGGCTTCCGGATGATTCTGGAGGCCGAGGGCGATCTCGCGGTGGTGGGTGAGGCCGGTGACGGTCTCCAGGCTCTCGACCAGGTGCGCGCGCTCCAGCCCGACGTGGTGCTGATGGACATCCGGATGCCGCGGATGGACGGGGTCGAGGCGACCCGGCAGATCACCGGTCCTGGCCGGGACGGTCCGGCGAAGGTGCTGGTGCTGACCACGTTCGACCTGGACGAGTACGTGGTGGAGGCGCTGCGCGCCGGGGCGAGCGGCTTCCTGCTGAAGGACGCGCCGGCCGACGAGCTGGTCCAGGCGATCCGGGTGGTGGCGGGCGGTGAGGCGATGCTCGCCCCGAGCGTGACGCGCCGGCTGCTCGACAAGTACGCGGATCATCTGCCGTCGGGCGAGGAGCCCGTGCCGGACACGCTGCACACGCTGACCGACCGGGAGGTCGAGGTCCTGAAGCTGGTGGCGCGCGGCCTGTCGAACGCGGAGATCGCCGCCGACCTGTTCGTCAGCGAGACGACGGTGAAGACCCACGTGGGCCATGTGCTGACGAAGCTGGGCCTGCGCGACCGGGTCCAGGCCGCGGTCTACGCGTACGAGAGCGGCCTGGTGCGCCCCGGCGCGCAGTGACCCCGGGGCGCGGCGGGCGTTAGTCGGTGCCCCGTCCGAGTTCCCACAGGTGGAGGTCGGCGGCCGAGCCGACCGCCCATTCGACGCCGCTCAGGGCCTCGCGGGAGGCGACGTACTGCTTGCCCTGCCAGAGCGGGAGGACGGGCACGTCCCGGGCGACGATGTCCTGGAGCCGCTCGAAGGTGGGCGCGGCGGCGCCCCGGTCGGCCTGTCGGCGGGAGCGCGCGATGAGGTTCCGGGCCTCGGTGGACGTGTAGGGCGAGCCGAGGAAGTTGTCCGGGCCGAGGAAGGGCGCCGTGTAGTTGTCGGGGTCCGGGAAGTCGGGGAACCAGCCCATGCCGTAGGCGGCGTAGTCGCCGCGGAGTTCGGCGGGGCGGTAGCGGCTCCAGGGGGTGCCCTCGACGGTGACGTCGAAGAGCCCGGTGTCGTCGAGCTGCTTCTTCAGCGCCCGGAACTCGGTGGCGGTGTCCCGGCCGTAGTGGTCGTCGGTGTAGTGCAGCGTGAACCGCACCGGGGTGCGGACCTTCGCCTTCTTGAGGAGGGCGGCGGCCTTGGTGGCGCTGGGTTCGCCGTAGGTGCTGTAGAACGCGTTGTCGTGGCCGGTGATCCCGCTCGGGATGAGTGAGTACAGCGGTTCGACGGTGGCGCCGTAGACCTCGCTCGCGATCCTGCCCCGGTCGACGACCTGGGCGATGGCCTGACGGACGGCCTTGTTCCGGAGGACGGGTTCCTCGGTGTCGAAGCCGAGGTAGCTGATGGCGAGTCCGGGCATCTCGGTGAGCCGGACCCCGGTCTCGGGCTTGGCCGACATCCGCTGGGCCTGCTCGGTGGAGAGGGTGCGGGCCATCATGTCGATCTTCTCGCCGTCGAACGCCTTGCCCATGGCGGTGGCGTCGGGAAAGAGATCGAGTTCGACGGACCCGCTCCGCACCTCGTAGCTCCCCCGGTAATGGGGATTCCTGGTGAAGGAGACTTTCACGAGCCGCCCGGATTTCACTTCCGGTTTCATGGTGTACGGCCCAGAACCATCGACCTGGAATCCGTTGCGGACGGAATTCGCGGGGTACTGATCGCGCGGGACGATTCCGGCGGGTGGGGTGGCGAGCTTGTACGGGAAGGTGGCGTCGGGGGTCTTGAGGTGGAAGACGACCTCACGCGCGCCGGAGGTCTCGACGGTGTCGATGTTGTCGAGGAGGGCGGCGGGCCCGTTCGCGGACTTGATCCGCCGCACCCGGTCGAGGGAGTACTTGACGTCGTCGGCGGTGACCGAGGTGCCGTCGGCGAAGGTGAGCCCGGCGCGCAGCCGACAGCGGTAGCTCTCGCTCTCGCGGTCCGTGAAGCCGCAGCTCTCCGCCGCTTCGGGGACCGGGAGCCCGCCGCCGCGCGGGGTGGCCATGAGGGTCTGCACGGTCTGCCGCAGGACGTTCCAGACGCCCGCCTCGTAGCCGACGGCCGGGTCGAGCGGGGCGGGGGCCGCGGAGGACGCGACGATCCGGTCCGTGGTGCCGACGACGACGGCGCCGGTGCCGCTCCCGGTGGTGCCGCCGCCCGCCGTGCCGCAGCCGGCGAGCACGGGGGCCAGGACGGCCGCCACGGCCGGCAGCACCAGGGTCTTGCGTTTCATGGTTGGCCGTTCTCCCTCATCGGTTCAGGGAGAAATACATTAACGGGCGCGTTCCGGAATGCCGGACGCGGGGCGTGCGCAGAATTCTTTCGCACGGCCACCGCGAGAGCTTTTCCCTTTATCCACAGAAATACTCTCGGTGCCCGCCCCTGCGCATTCAGTTGATGAGGCTCCGGAGGAATGTGAGATTCACTTCTTCGAGGGATGCCACGACCACCCGGCCCTCGGCGGGTGCGATCGGGGCGACCGAGGGCACGGCGACCACCCGGCAGCCGGCGGCCTCGGCGGCGGCCACCCCGGTCGCGGTGTCCTCGATGACGGCGCACAGCCGGGGGTCGGCCCCGAAGCCGCGCGCGGCGGTGAGATAGGGCTCGGGGTGCGGCTTGGTGCGGGTGACCTCGTCACCGGCGACGGTGAGCGCGAAGTGGTGGTGGCCCACCGACTCCAGGACCCGGTCGATGATGCGGCGGTGCGAGGCGGAGACGAGGGCGGTGGGGATCTCGTGCCGGCGCAGTTCGGCGAGGAGCCGGGCCGCGCCGGGCATCAGCGGCACCCCGTTGCCGATGCGCTTCTCGAACCGGTCGTTTAGCAGTACGGCGGCCTCTTCGAGGGTGATGTCGGCGCCGGTCGCCTCGATGAGATAGCCGGTGCTGCGGGACATCGGCCCGCCGACGACCACGTCCCGCCACGCCTCGTCCAGCCGGTGGCCGAGGCCGGCGAAGACCTCGACCTCGACGTCCCACCAGAAGCCCTCGGTGTCGACCAGGGTGCCGTCCATGTCGAGAAAGACGGCCTGGAGGGCAGCGCCCTCCGCCGTGCGGGTCAGGGACGCGGGAACCGTACTGGTCATCCGGCACACCTTCCATGAGGGACGAGAAGGCCGGCCACCCGTCCCGGAGGATGGGCGACCGGCCTGCGCTGGACCGACCAGTGTACGACGTGATCCGCTACGACGCGTCGAACGGAGTCTTACCGCGCGTTGAAGTACTTCGCCTCCGGGTGGTGGATGACGATCGCGTCGGTCGACTGCTCGGGGTGGAGCTGGAACTCCTCGGAGAGGTGGACGCCGATCCGCTCCGGCTGCAGCAGGTCCGCGATCTTGGCGCGGTCCTCCAGGTCCGGACAGGCGCCGTAGCCGAGCGAGAAGCGCGCGCCCCGGTACTTCAGGGCGAACATGTCCTCGACGTCCGCCGGGTCCTCCCCCGCGAAGCCGAGCTCCGAGCGGACCCGGGCGTGCCAGTACTCGGCCAGGGCCTCGGCGAGCTGGACGGAGAGGCCGTGCAGCTCCAGGTAGTCGCGGTAGGCGTTGGCCTCGAAGAGCTTGGCGGTCTCGCCGCCGATCTTCGAGCCGACGGTGACGACCTGGAGGCCGACGACGTCCGTCTCGCCGGATTCCTCGGGCCGGAAGAAGTCCGCCAGGCAGAGGCGGCGGCCGCGGCGCTGGCGCGGGAAGGTGAAGCGGGTGCGCTCGGAGCCGTCCTCGTGGAGCAGGATCAGGTCGTCGCCCTTGGAGACGCAGGGGTAGTAGCCGTAGACGACGGCCGCTTCGAGCAGGTTGTCCGTCTGGAGCCGGTCGAGCAGGCCGCGCAGCCGCGGGCGTCCCTCGCTCTCGGCCAGCTCCTCGTACGTCGGTCCGTCACCGGCCCTGGCCTGCTTGAGGCCCCACTGCCCCTTGAACAGGGCGCCCTCGTCCAGCCAGGAGGCGTACTCCTTGAGCTGGATGCCCTTGACGACCCGGCTGCCCCAGAACGGCGGGGTGGGGACCGGGTTGGTGACGGAGACGTCGGAGCGGACGCCCTCCTCCGGCTCGTTCACCTCCAGGACGGCGGTGTCGCGCTTGGGGACGCGGCGCTGCTTCAGCTCGGGGAGCGTGGCGCCGGGGACGCCGCGCTTGACGGCGATCAGCGCGTCCATCAGGCGCAGGCCCTCGAAGGCGTCGCGCGCGTAGCGCACCTCGCCCTC
>NZ_JBFAUP010000032.1:0-42731 GCF_040679335.1 Streptomyces sp. NPDC052299
CACCTGCAACGCCTTGGCGAACTGCCACTCGGAGGAGATCCTGCCCCCGTACCGGCTGATCCACTTCTCACCCCGCTCATGCGCGAGGGCATTGACGCGATCGGCCTGCCCCTGCGCGGCATGGTGCTTCCACAACTTCGGCCAGGCATGCGGGCGCTCGCACCACTGGGGCAGCAGAGCCAGCGGGACACCGTCCGCGGTGACCGGCAAAACCGTACAAGCGGTGAAGTCCGTCGCGATACCGACAACACAAGCCGGATCCACCCCAGCAGCCTCCACCGCCGCCGGAACAGCAACACGCAGGACATCGCGCCAGTCCTCCGGATGCTGCAACGCCCAGTCAGGAGGCAACACCACACCACTGAGCGGGAGACACTCCTCGATCACGGCATGCCGATAGTCATGCACCGCCGAGCCGAGCTCGGCACCGTCACGGACCCTCACCACCACGGCACGCCCGGAAAGGGTGCCGAAGTCCACCCCGACCGTGCAGGCGTCGGGATGATGACGTTCGACGGGGCCGGAAGAGGCGTGTGGCGTCACGATGCGGTCTCTCTCGTCTGGGGTGGACGGGGCACCAACAGCCCCCGATGATTGTTAGCGCTCACAAACAGTCGAGGCAAGGGCTGCGTGCACTTTTGTCGTTCCCGGCCCACCCGGCGGCGACACCCACGAACGCGCGTACCGCGTTCAACTGGTCGAACCTACGGGATGCGACACGTTTATCTCCCATTCCTCCGGTTACGGCCGCGCGTCGGCACAAGAAATGACGTGAGGGCCCCTTGCACCCCCCGTATGCGAGCGCTAACAATCGAGCACCACCAAGGCCGCCGCCACTACGGGAATGTCAGGTAATGCCCATGAAGAACTTCCGAGCCGCGTCCGCCCTCGTGGCGGTGACCACCGGCTGTGCCCTGCTCCTGACCGCCTGCGGACAGAACAGCGAGGGGGGGCAGCCAGGAGGAGAAGGACAAGAAGGACCTCACCATCGGCATCGCCATGCCCACCAAGTCCTCCGAGAGGTGGATCGCCGACGGCAAGAACATGACCGCGAGCCTGAAGAAGGCCGGATTCGCGACCACACTCCAGTACGGCGAGGACGACCCCGACCAGCAGGTCGCCCAGATCGAGAACATGATCACGCAGGGCGTGGACGCGCTGGTCATCGCCGCCATCAACGGCGAGGCCCTGTCCAACGTCCTCCAGCAGGCCGCGGACGCCGACATCCCCGTGATCTCGTACGACCGGCTCATCCTGGGCTCCCCGCACGTCGACTACTACGCCTCCTTCGACAACGAAAAGGTCGGGGAGCTGCAGGGCACGTACATCGTCGACAAGCTGGGGCTGAAGAGCGGCGCGAAGAAGGGCCCGTTCAACATCGAGCTGTTCGCCGGGTCCAACGACGACAACAACACCAAGTACTTCTTCAACGGCGCCATGAAGGTGCTGAAGCCCTACTTCGACAAGAAGCAATTGGTCGTGCGCTCCAAGCAGACCCGGCTCAACCAGGTCACCACGCTGCGCTGGGACGGCGGCACCGCGCAGAAGCGCATGGACGACCTGCTGACCTCCGCGTACACGACCGCACACGTCGACGCGGTGCTCTCCCCGTACGACGGCATCTCCATCGGCATCCTGTCCGCCCTGAAGTCCGACGACTACGGGAGCAAGGCCAAGCCGCTCCCGGTCGTCACCGGTCAGGACGCGGAGGTCGCCTCGGTGAAGTCGATCATCGCGGGCCAGCAGACCCAGACCGTCTACAAGGACACCCGCGCCCTGGCCCAGGTCGCGGCGGACATGGTGACGGCGGTCCTGGACGGCAAGAAGCCCGAGGTCAACGACGAATCGACGTACAACAACGGCAAGAAGGTCGTGCCCGCGTTCCTGCTCGACCCGGTCAGCGTCGACAAGACGAACTACCGCAAGGTCCTGGTCGACTCCGGCTACATCGACGCCAAGGAGCTCGGGTGACCTCCGCACCCGAATCCCCCGCCACGCCCGGCCCGGTCCTCGAAATGCGGTCCATCGTCAAGACGTTCCCCGGCGTCAGGGCGCTCTCCGAGGTGACCCTGTCCGTGCGGCGCGGCGAGGTGCACGCCCTGTGCGGGGAGAACGGGGCCGGCAAGTCGACGCTCATGAAGGTGCTCTCCGGCGTCCACCCGCACGGCTCCTACGAGGGCGAGATCCTCTTCGACGGCGAACCGTGCCGCTTCAAGGACATCCGGGCCAGCGAGCAGCGCGGGATCGTCATCATCCACCAGGAACTCGCGCTGGTCCCCCATCTGTCGATCGCCGAGAACGTCTTCCTGGGCAACGAGCCGGCCCGGCGCGGGATCATCGACTGGCGCGAGTCGCTGCGCCGGGCGTCCGCGCTGCTCAAGCGGGTCGGCCTGGACGACCATCCGGAGACCAGGGTCGCCGACATCGGTGTCGGCAAGCAGCAGTTGGTGGAGATCGCGAAGGCGCTGGCGAAGGACGTCCGGCTGCTGATCCTGGACGAGCCGACGGCCGCGCTCAACGACGAGGACAGCGCGAAGCTGCTGCGGCTGATGCGGGAGCTGAAGGACCAGGGCATCACCTCGATCATCATCTCGCACAAGCTGAACGAGATCGCCCGGATCGCGGACTCCGTCACCATCCTCCGCGACGGGCGGTCCATCGAGACCCTGGACGTCAACGACCCGGCCACCACCGAGGAACGCATCATCCGCGGCATGGTGGGCCGGGACCTCGACAGCCGCTTCCCCGACCGCACCCCGTACACCGGCGAGACCGACGCCCGGCCCGCCCTGGAGGTCAGGGACTGGACGGTGCGCCATCCGCTCGACCGCACCCGCAAGGTGGTCGACGGGGTCTCGCTCCAGGTCCGCCGCGGCGAGATCGTGGGCATCGCCGGGCTCATGGGCGCCGGCCGGACCGAGCTCGCGATGAGCGTCTTCGGGCGCTCGTACGGGCATTACGAGCGGGGCACCGTGCTAAGGGACGGCCGCGAGGTGCGCACCCGCACGGTGCCCGAGGCGGTCGCCCACGGCATCGCGTACGTCACTGAGGACCGCAAGCACTACGGTCTCGACCTCGGGGACTCGGTGGGCCGCAACATCTCGCTCGCCTCGCTGGGCTCCCTCGCCCGGCGCGGTGTGGTGGACGGCCACGAGGAGCGCAGGGTGGCCGAGCGGTACCGGCGGACCATGAACATCAAGACGCCGAACGTCCTCGAACCGGTCGGCCGGCTCTCCGGCGGCAACCAGCAGAAGGTCGTCCTCAGCAAGTGGATCCTCACCGGTCCGGACGTCCTCGTCCTGGACGAGCCCACGCGCGGTGTGGACGTGGGCGCCAAGTTCGAGATCTACACCGTGATCGACCGGCTCGCCGCCGAGGGCAAGGCGATCCTCTTCATCTCCTCCGAGCTGCCCGAACTGCTCGGCATGTGCGACCGCGTGTACACCATGGCCGCCGGCCGGCTGACCGGCGAGGTCGGGCGCGAGGACGCCACCCAGGAAGTGCTGATGCGGCACATGACCCAGGACACCACCCCCGTACCACCCGAAGGACACCAGGCATGAGCACCGACGTCAGCACCCATACGAAGGTCAACCCGCCCTCGGACGAGGGCGGTTCGCCCCCAGCGGGAGTCCCGGTCGTCCGGGTGCTCCTGGACGGCGTACGGCGGAACATGCGCCAGTACGGCATGCTCTTCGCGCTCGGCCTGATCGTGCTCCTGTTCCAGGTCTGGACGGGGGGCGACCTGCTGCTGCCGCGCAACGTCTCCAATCTGGTGCTCCAGAACAGCTACATCCTGATCCTGGCCATCGGCATGATGATCGTCATCATCTCGGGGCACATCGACCTGTCGGTGGGCTCCCTGATGGCACTGGTCGGAGGCGTCGGGGCGGTGCTCATGGTCGAGCACCATGTCGCGTGGCCGGTCGCCGTGATCCTCACCCTGCTCCTCGGGGCCGTGGCGGGAGCGCTCCAGGGCTTCTTCATCGCCTACGTCGGCATCCCCTCGTTCATCGTGACGCTCGCCGGCATGCTGCTGTTCCGGGGGCTGACGGAGATCTTCCTCAAGGGCCAGACGCTCGGCCCCTTCCCGGAGGGCATGCAGCGGGTCGCCAACGGCTTCCTGCCCGAGGTGGGGCCGGAGACCAACTACCACAACATCACCCTGCTGCTGGGCCTGGGGCTCGCCGCGTACGTGGTGTTCCAGGAGCTGCGGGACCGCCGGCGGCAGCGCGAGTTCACGCTGGAGACCCTGCCGACCAGCCTGTTCGCGCTGAAGGTGACGGCGCTGGTCGCCGCCGTGCTGGTCACCACCCTGCTGCTGGCGAGCTACAAGGGCGCGCCGGTGGTGCTGCTGATCCTGGCCGCGCTGTTGGTCGGCTTCGGGTACGTCATGCGGAACGCGGTCATCGGCCGCCACGTGTACGCGATCGGTGGCAACCTGCCCGCGGCGAAGCTGTCCGGGGTCAAGGACCGCAAGGTGACCTTCGCGGTCTTCCTCAACATGGGGATGCTCGCGGCGCTGGCCGGTCTCGTCTTCGCGGCGCGCTTCAACGCGGCCTCGCCGAAGGCCGGGGTGAACTTCGAACTGGAGGCCATCGCCGCCGCGTTCATCGGCGGGGCGTCGATGAGCGGCGGCGTGGGCACCGTCCTGGGAGCCATCATCGGCGGCCTGGTCCTCGGGGTGCTGAACAACGGCATGAACCTGGTCGGGGTCGGCACCGACTGGCAGCAGGTGATCAAGGGCCTGGTGCTGCTCGCGGCGGTCGGTTTCGACGTGTGGAACAAGCGGAGGGCGGGCGCCTGACCGGGCGGAACGGCTGGTGTCGCCCGACCGGTGGCACCGGCCGTTCGCGGAGCTCCATCGCGCGGATGATCAGGCCCTGCTGAGATCACCGCATGCGCGGCGACGCGTTCTACGGCTTTGCGGACGAATCAGCCCACTCGAAAGATTCGAACAGCGATCGCTACTGTGAGGCGGATGAGCGACGCGAGCCCGGACCCGGGGACCCCGGACCACCGCAGCGCCCTTCGGTACCTGTGGTGGCTGGTCACCAGTCAGCGCCGCCGGATCGCCGCCGGTGCGTTCTTCGGCAGTGCCTGGATGCTCTGCCTGGCGCTGCCGCCCTACCTCCTGTCGCGCGCCATCGACGACGGGCTCGAACCGGGGCACGGGACCGCGCTGTTCGGCTGGGTCGCCGCGCTGGTGGGCGCCGGGGTGCTGAACGCGTGGCTGGCCATCATGCGGCACCGGACGATGACCAGGGTGCGGATCGACGCCTCGTTCCGGTCCGTACAGGTGGTGGTCAGGCACGCGACCGGGCTGGGCGGAGCGCTGCCGCGCAAGGTCACCGCCGGGGAGGTCGTGACGATCGGGTTCGGCGACGTCGGTGTGATCGCCCAGACGCTGACCATCACGGGCCCGGGCGTCGGGGCGGTCCTCGTCTATGCCGCCGTGGCCGCGTTGCTGCTGACCGTTTCCCCGTTGCTCGCCGCGGTGGTGCTGCTCGGCGTTCCGCTGCTCGCGGTGCTGGTCGGCCCGCTGCTGGGCCGGTTGCAGGGCGTCGAAGCGGCCTACCGGGAGCAGCAGGGCTCGCTTGCCGCGCGCTTCGGGGACATCGTGGGCGGGCTGCGCGTGCTCAACGGCATCGGTGGCAAGGAGGTGTACGCCGACCGGTACCGGCGCGGCTCGCAGGCGCTGCGGGCGGAGGGGTACCGCGTCGGTACGGTGACCAGCTGGATCCAGGCCCTGGGCGTCGGCCTGCCCACCCTGTTCCTCGGGGCGGTGACCTGGCCGGCGGCCCGGATGGCCGCCCAGGGTGACATCACCGTCGGCGAGTTGGTTGCCGTGTACGGGTACGCCGCGGTGCTGGTGGTGCCGGTCTCGTTCTTCATCGAGGGTGGCTACGACCTCACGCGCGGGCTGGTCGCCGCACGTCGGGTCGTACGGTTCCTGGCCCTGCGACCCGACGCCGCGGACAAGGAGCCCACCTCCGAGGGGCCCGAGGTCCCGGCCGTGCTCCGTGATGCGGAGAGCGGGGTCGAGGTGGTGCCCGGCAGGCTGACCGCGCTGGTCAGTGCCCGTCCCGCGGAGAGCGCGGCGGTCGTCGACCGGCTCGGCCGGTTCGCCGGGTCGGCCGCCACCTGGGGCGGGATTCGGCTGGACGAGATCGACCTGACGCGGGTGCGCCGGCGGATTCTGGTCGCGGACAACGCGGCGGACCTGTTCGCCGGTCCGCTGCGCGAGGTGATCTGCGGCGGCCGCGAGGTGGACGAGGACACCATCGCCCGGGGCGTCCACGCGGCCGTGGCGCAGGACATCGTCCGCGGTCTGCCGCGCGGACTGGACTCGCCCGTCGAGGCGCAGGGCCGCAACCTCTCCGGAGGCCAGCGGCAGCGCGTCCGGCTGGTCCGGGCGTTGCTGGCCGACCCCGAGGTGCTCCTGGCGGTCGAGCCGACATCGGCCCTCGACGCGCACACCGAGGCGGCCGTCGCCGCCCGTCTGCGCACCGCGCGCTCCGGCCGCACCACGGTCGTCACCGGTACCTCGCCGCTCCTGCTGGACCAGGCGGACACCGTGCACTACCTGGCCGACGGAGCGGTCGCCGCCGTCGGCACCCATCGCGAACTCCTGGACCGCCGGCCCGACTACCGCCGCCTGGTGTCCCGGGGCTCGGGGGACGAGGACCCCGGCCGTACGAACGCCGACACCCGCCAGGAGGCCGCACCATGACCGCGTCGTCGTCCCTCCCCGTCGCCGAGCCGTCCCGGATACGACGCGCAGCCCTCCGGCTGGTGCGGCTCGACGGGCGGACGTTCGCCGTCATGCTCGGTCTCAACGCCCTCGCCGCCGCTGCCGGGCTCGTCGGCCCCTGGCTGCTCGGCCGCATCATCGACGAAGTCGGGGCCGGAGCCCCCGTGGCCTCCGTGGACCGCCTGGCACTCGCCATCCTCGTCTTCGCGCTGGTCCAGCTCGTCCTGGTGCGTCACGCGAGTTACGTCGGCCACCGCTTCGGCGAGCGGGCCCTGGCCCGCATCCGCGAACAGTTCACCGACCGGGCGCTCGCCCTGCCCGCCGCTGTGATCGAACGGGCCGGCACCGGCGACCTGATGACCCGCGGCACCACCGACGTCGCCGCGGTCGGCCACACGCTGCGCAGCGCCGGGCCGGAGATCCTGGTCGCCGGGGTCCAGGCGCTGTTCATCCTCGGCGCGGTCTTCCTGGTGGACCCGCTGCTCGGCGCGTGCGGGGTGGTGGGCCTGTTCGGCATCTGGCTCGCCTCCCGCTGGTACCTGCGCCGGGCGCTCACCGCGTACCTCGCCGAAGGGGCCGCCCACTCGGCGCTCGCGGAACAGCTCGCGGCGACCGCGACCGGCGCTCGCACCGTCGAAGCCCTCGGCCTCCAGGAGCAGCGCATCACCGCGTGCCAGGAACAGATCGAGGCGTGCCGGGCCACCCGGAAGCGGACCCTGTTCCTGCGCAGTGTGCTCTTCCCGGCGATCGACATCTCCTACGTCGTTCCCGTCGCCGGTGTCCTGCTCATCGGCGGCCTGCTGCACAGCCACGGCGCGATGAGCCTGGGCGCCGTGGTCGCCTCGGCCCTGTACCTGCGTCAGCTCGCCCAGCCCCTGGACGTCATCCTCCAGCAGATGGAGCAGCTACAGAGCAGCAGTGCCTCCTTCGCCAGGGTCGAGGGCCTCGGCCTGGCCCCGCGGACACCGGCCGCCTCTTCCCGCGAGCCGTCCGACGACCGGATCGAGGTGACCGGGGCGCACTACGCGTACGACGGCGGGAGCGACGTACTGCACGGCGTCGACCTGACCGTCCGGCCCGGCGAACGCCTGGTGGTCGTGGGACCGTCCGGTGCGGGCAAGACCACCCTGGGCAGGTTGCTGGCGGGTGTGGAAGCGCCCCGCTCGGGCTCGGTGACGGTGGGCGGCGTACCGGTCGCCGACCTCGACCCCGACCAGCTGCGCAAGCACGTCGTCCTCGTCACTCAGGAGCACCACGTCTTCCTGGGCACGGTCCGCGACAACCTGCGGATCGCCTCCGCCCACGCCACCGACGCCGAACTGCACGCGGCGCTCGCCGCCGTCGGCGCCGACTGGGCGCGTGAACTCCCCGACGGCCTCGACACCGGCCTGGGGCCGGGCGGCCACCGCCCGGACGGCGCGCAGGCCCAGCAACTCGCCCTGGCACGCGTGGTGCTGGCCGACCCTCACACCCTGATACTCGACGAGGCCACCGCCCTCCTCGATCCGCAGACCGCCCGCCACACGGAACGGGCCCTGGCCGCCGTCCTGCGGGGCCGGACCGTCATCGCCATCGCCCACCGGCTGCAGACGGCCCACGACGCCGACCGGGTCGCCGTGATGGAGGCCGGCCGCCTCACCGAGCTCGGCACCCACGACGACCTGGTCGAGGCCGACGGCGCCTATGCCGCCCTCTGGCGCTCCTGGCACGGCGAGCGGCCTGCCACCCGGTGAGACGGCCCCTGCCTACGTCCTCGGGAGCAGAGGGGCTCCATGCCACGGCCTTCTCCGGGGCCGTCCGGGCGTAATTTTGCCCGGCCTGCAAAATTGCATAGCATGCACCTTCATGAGCGACGACCCGCCCCTCGGGCTGCGTGAACGCAAGAAGCGCGCCACGCGTGACGCCCTGGCGGACGCGGCCCTGCGCATGGCCGCCGACCGCGGCTTCGAGCACGTGACCGTGGAAGCGGTCACCGACGCCGTCGGGGTGTCCGTGCGCACGTTCTTCAACTACTTCCCGTGCCTGGAGGACGCGATCACGCGCCCCGTCCAGGAGAACGCGGAACGGACCCGGCGGGCCGTGCTCAACGCCCCTGAGCAACTGACCGCGCTCGACGCCCTCAGCGAGGCCATCGCCCAGGAGCTCGCCTCCATCGAGGAGGACCACGAGCGCTGGGAGCTCCAGCTCGAGGTGCTGAAGAAGAGCCCGGCCCTGCTCCCCAACTTCTTGGCCGCCCGGGGTGCCGAGGAGAGCGCCATGGTCGCCGTCGTCGCCGAACGCCTCGGCCAGGACCCCGAGACCGACCTGTATCCCCGGCTCCTGTCACACGTGGCCCTCGCCGCCGTGCGGGCCGCCGTCGAGGTCTGGGTGGCCACGGGCCGCACCCGTACCTTCCAGAGCCTGTACCGCGAGGCGTTCGCCTCGCTGGCCGCCGGTCTGAAGGGCTGAGCCGCACCACCGCACCACCCTCCGCGCCGCACCACTGGGCGCGGAGCCAGTCACCAGAGAATGAGGAACGTCAGCCGATGACCGCTGCCGTCACACCCGAAACCGGCGCCGCCGGTCCGACCGAGGGGTCCGCGTCAGGCATGACGCGGCGCCAGATACTCCAGGCCATGTCGGGCCTGATGGCCGGCATGTTCGTCGCCATCCTGGCCTCCACGGTCGTCTCCAACGCCCTGCCCCGGATCATCGCCGACCTGCACGGCACCCAGTCGTCGTACACCTGGGTCGTCACGGCCGAGCTGCTCGCCATGACGGCGACCGTGCCGATCTGGGGCAAGCTCTCCGACCTGTACGACAAGAAGCTGCTCATCCAGCTCTCGCTGTCGATGTTCGTCGTCGGCTCGCTGGTCGCGGGCTTCTCGCACAGCGTCGGGCTGCTCATCGTCAGCCGGGTCGTGCAGGGCATCGGCGCGGGCGGTCTCACCGCCCTCGCCCAGGTCGTGATGGCGGCGATCATCCCGCCGCGCGAACTCGGCCGCTACTCCGGCATCTTCGGTGCCGTCTTCGCCGTCGGCACGGTCGCAGGCCCGCTGATCGGCGGGGTGCTCGTCGACACCTCCTGGCTGGGCTGGCGCTGGTGCTTCTTCATCGGCGTGCCGTTCGCGCTGCTCGCGATCGTGCTGCTCCAGCTGACCCTGAAGCTGCCCACGATCCGCCGTGAGGTGAAGATCGACTACGTGGGTGCCGTCCTCATCATGAGCGGCGTCAGCTCGCTGCTCCTGTGGGTGACCCTCGCGGGCAACCGCTTCGACTGGGCGTCCTGGCAGACTGCCGCGCTCGTCTCCGCCGGTGTGGTCCTGCTGGCCGCCGCGGTCTGGGTCGAGTCCCGGGTGGCGGAGCCGATCATCCCGCTGGGCATCTTCCGCAACCGGACCGTCGCGCTGACGACCGTGGCGAGCCTGCTGGTCGGGGTCGCCATGTTCGGCGGCACCGTGTTCCTCTCCCAGTACTTCCAGATCTCGCTGGGCAAGTCCCCGACGATCGCGGGTCTGATGAGCCTGCCGATGATCCTCGGTCTGATGATCTCGACCACCGTCGCCGGCCAGATCATCTCCGCCCGGGGCAAGTGGAAGGGCTTCCTCATCGCGGGCGGCGTCATCATGACCGCGGGCATGGGGCTGCTCTCCACGATCGGCGCCGACTCCTCGTTCGGCCTGCTCAGCGTCTACATGGTGGTCCTCGGCGTCGGCGTCGGCATGCTGATGCAGAACCTCGTGCTGGCCGCCCAGAACGACGTGCCCGCCTCCGAACTCGGCGCGGCCACCTCGGTCCTGTCGTTCTTCCGCAGCCTCGGCGGCGCCATCGGTACGAGCGCCCTGGGTGCGGTCCTCGGTCACCGGGTGGCCGAGGAGCTGAAGAAGGGCTTCGGCGGGGCGGCCGGAGGCGGCACCGGCGGCGGTGTCCCGGAACTCAGCAAGCTGCCGGAGCCGGCGCGCGTCATCGTGGAGAACGCGTACGGCGTCGCCACCGCCGACGTCTTCCTGATCGGCGCCCCCTTCGCGTTCCTGGCGCTCGTCGCGGTGCTCTTCATCAAGGAGAAGCCGCTGCGCACCCAGAGCGGCATGGAGCGCCTGGCGGAGGAGGCGGCGGCGGCCCAGCCCGCCGCGACCTCGGCGCACTGATCACGACCGTCCGGGGCCCCCGCGGGCCCCGGACGGCTTTCCCACCGCAGCACCTGTCATGGTGTCGGGGTGACAGACCCCGCCGCCTCGCCCGCCGATCCGTTCCCCGGCCAGTTCGCCCGTACCCGCCGCTTCTCGCTGGGCGTGCCCCGGCAGTTCACCGTCTCCCCCGACGGCGAACGGGTCCTCTTCCTCCGGGGCACGTCGGGCACCGACCCGGTCAGCCGGCTCTGGGTGTTCGAGAACGGCGCGGAGCGGCTGCTCGCCGACCCGCTGGGGCCGGGCTTCGCGGAAGCGGCCTCCGGCGAGATCCCGCCGGAGGAACGGGCCCGGCGCGAACGCGCCCACGAGACCTCGTCCGGCGTCGTCTCCTACGCCACCGACGCCTCGGTGCGTCTGGCTGCCTTCGCCCTCGCGGGCACCCTCTGGCTCGTCCCCGTGGACGGCTCCGCGCCCCGCCGCCTGCCGACCGCCGGGCCCGCCGTGGACCCCCGCCCCTCCCCCGACGGCTCGCTGATCGCGTACGTCTCCGGCGGCGCCCTGCGTACGGTGCGGGCGGACGGCACCGGCGACCGCGCGCTCGCCGGCCCCGACGGCGACCACATCACGTACGGCCTGTCCGACTACGTGTCGCAGGAGTCCATCGGCCGTACGCGCGGCTACTGGTGGTCCCCGCGCGGCGACGCCCTCCTGGTCGCCCGCACCGACACCTCCGGCGTCCGTCGCCGCTACCTCACCGACCCCGCGCACCCCGGGCGCCCGCCCCGCGAGCTGGCGTACCCGGCCGCCGGGACCCCCAACGCGAAGGTCTCGCTGCACCTCGTACGGCTCTCCGGGGAGCGCACCGCCGTCCGGCTCCCCGAAGCGGCGGGCGCCGGGCACCCCGAAGCCGCCTGGACGGACCGCGCGTTCGAGTACGTGGTGGCGGCGGGCTGGGACGACCGGGGGCCCCTGGTCTCCGTACAGACCCGGGACCAGCGCTCCGTGCACGTCCTGGCGGTGCACGGCGCGACCGGGGAGACCAGGACCGTGCACCGCGCTCACGACCCCGCCTGGGTGGCCCTGCGCCCGGGCACCCCGCTGCGCCTGCCGTCCGGCGCGCTCGTCGTGCCCGCGTGCCCCGGCGGCGACACCCAGGGCCTGGACATCGGCGGCAGCCGGACGCCCGCGGGCCTGGAGGTGCGCGAGGTGCTCGGCACGGCGGGCGGGCGGGTGTACTTCACCGGCGGCGACGAGCCCACCGAGGTGCACGTCTGGTCCTGCGACGAGGCCGGGGGCCGCCTGGCCCAGGTCTCCGGCGCGCCCGGGGTGCACACCGCCGCGGTCGGCGGCCCGGTGGTGGTCCTCGACAGCCGGACGCCGGACGGCCACGCGGTGACCGTGCTGCGGGACGGCGTGGAGGCGGGCCGGATCGCCGTACTGGCCGAGGAACCGCTCGTCACCCCGCGTCCCCTCGCCCTCAGTCTCGGCGCGCGCGAGCTGCGCAGCCGCCTCTACCTGCCGTCCTGGCACGCGCCGGGCGCCGGACCGCTGCCGGTGCTGCTGAGTCCGTACGCGGGCCACGGCATGCAGGTCGTGCTGAAGGTGCGGGCGTGGTGGACGGCGGTGGCCCAGTGGTTCGCGGAGCAGGGGTTCGCGGTCCTCGTCACGGACGGGCGGGGGACGCCGGGGCGCGGCGAGGCGTGGGAGAAGTCGGTGCACGGCGACCGGCTGACGGCGGTGCTGGAGGACCAGATCGACGCCCTGCACGCGGTGGCCGCCGACCGTCCCGAGCTGGACCTGACGCGGGTGGCGATGCGCGGCTGGTCGTTCAGCGGGTATCTCGCGGCCGCGGCGGTGCTCCGGCATCCGGAGGTCTTCCACGCGGCGGTGGCGGGCGCGGCCCCGGCGGACCGGCGGCTGTACGACACCCACTGGGAGGAGCGCTTCCTGGGCCACCCGGACGTGCTGCCGGAGAACTACGACCGCAATTCGCTGCTGGCGGAGGCCGCGTCGCTGACCCGCCCGCTGATGCTGGTGCACGGGCTCGGCGACGACAACGTCACCGTGGCGCACACCCTGCGCCTCTCCTCGGCCCTGCTCGCCGCGGGCCGGCCGCACACGGTCCTGCCGTTGTCCGGGACCGGTCACCTGGTGGGCCGGGACCACACGGCGGGCGAACTGCTGCGGTTCGAGCGGGACTTCCTGCGGAGGTCGCTGGGGACCTGACGGTCGTACGGGCCGGGCGGGCCGAGCCCGTCAGCTCTCCGGCCCCATGGGGTCGTCCAGCCCCCGCCCCGCCTCGCGCAGCGCCGCGACCGCCGCCCGGACCGAGGGCCGCCGGTCCGCGTCCGTCCGCCACACCGCGTGGACATGACGGCGCATCCGCTGGCGCACCGGCACCAGCCGCACCCCGTCGGGCACCGGCCCCCGCCCCAGCCGGGGTGCCACGCAGACGCCCATTCCGGCGGCGATCAGGGCGAGTTGCGTGTGGTGCTCGCCCGCGAGGTGGGCGATGCGCGGTTCGATGCCCTTGGAGCGGAGCGTGAACATCAGCCAGTCGTAACAGAATTCGCCCTCGGGCCAGGACACCCAGTCGTCGTCCGCGAAGTCCTCCAGGTCCACCTCGGAGCGACCGGCGAGCCGGTGGTCCGCCGGCATGGCGATGTCCGGGGCGTCGTCCAGCAGTTCCGCCCGGGTCAGGCCGCCGGGCACCGGGAGCCGCTTGTTGCTCCAGTCCAGGACCACGGCGAGATCGATGTCGCCCCGGAGCACCGCCCGGATGCCGGCCTCCGGCTCCAGTTCCAGGGTGCGCACCCGCAGTTCGGGGTGGCCCGAGCGCAGGGCGAGCAGCGTGGCGGGGAAGAGGCCGCGCGCGGCGGTGGGGAACGCGCCGAGCCGGATCTCCCCGACGACCTCGCCGCGCTGGGCTTCGATGTCGGACTGGGCCAGTTCGACCTGCGAGAGGATGCGGGCGGCGTGGTCGGCGAGCAGCCGGCCCGCGTCGGTGAGCCGCACCCCGCGCCCGTTCCTGGCGAGGAGCTGCTGACCGACCTCGCGCTCCAGCTTCGCCATCTGCTGCGAGACGGCCGAAGTCGTCACGTGCAGCCCTTCCGCGGCGCCGCTGACCGAACCGAGCCTGGCCAGGGCGTCGAGGGTGCGCAGGCGCTCCAGATTCAACATGTAAGCGATGCTACGTGAAACAGCGCACAAAATCTCACTTGTGCTACGAGGTCCGGGCGGCGATCGTTGTCACCATGAGCGCCCCGACCGCCCCGAGAGCCACCCCCGAGCCGCGCCCGGCCCCGTCCGCGCCGCAGACCTCCGTCAGCACCGCCACCCCCGCCCGGCGGCCGGCCGTGGACTGGCGGCTGCGCTTCGCGGCGCTCTCGCTGATCTGGGGCTTCAGCTTCCTCCTGATCAAGGTGGGCACCGACGCGTACGCCCCGTTCCAGGTGACCCTGGGGCGGCTCCTGTCGGGCACGGCGGTCCTCGCGGTGGTCATGGCGGTGAAGCGGGAGCGGCTGCCGCGTTCCGTCCGGACCTGGGGCCATCTGGCGGTGGCGGCGTTCTTCCTGAACGCGCTGCCGTTCTCCCTGTTCGCCTACGCAGAGCTGTCCATCCCGTCGACGCTGGCGGGCATCTGCAACGCGACCTCGCCGCTGTGGGGCATGGCGCTCTCGCTCGTCGCCCTCTCGGAGGACCGGCCGACCCGCCGCCGCGTTGCCGGTCTCGGTCTCGGTTTCCTCGGTGTGCTGACGGTGCTCGGCGCCTGGCAGGGCTTCTCCGGGCTGGACTTCGGCGGCACCGCCATGGCGCTCCTCGCCTCGCTGAGCTACCCGGTCGGCTGGATCTACGTACGCCGCACGCTGGCCGGCAGCGGTGCGTCGACCCTCGCGCTCACCGGCAGCCAGCTCTTCCTGGGCACCGTGCAACTGGCCATCGTCACCCCGCTGTTCACCACCGTCCCGGGCGGCTTCCCGGTCCTGCCCACCCTGGCCGTCGTCGCGCTCGGGGCGCTGGGCACCGGGCTGGCGGTGCTGCTCCAGTACGGCCTGGTCAACGAGGTCGGGCCGACGACCGCGCAGATGGTCACCTACTTCATCCCGGTCATCGCCACGGCGGCCGGAGTGGCCGTGCTCGGCGAGCGGCTGAGCTGGAACACCCCCGTCGGCGCGCTCGTCGTCCTGGCCGGGGCGGCGCTCACCCAGAGCAGGCGGCGCGCCCGGCCTCAGCCGTAGCTCAGCGGCCTCGCCGGGCCCGCCGCCCCCGCCACCGCGTCGGCCAGCGGCCCGATGTCGGCGTCGGTGAGCGGGGAGACGGTGATCCGGACCGCCTGGGGCGCGGCGATGCGGAACCGGGCCCCGGGCGCCACCGCCCAGCCCGCCTGCAACAACCGGGCCACCGCACCCGTCTCGTCGCTCACCGGCACCCACACGTTCATCCCGCTGCGGCCGTACGCCGCCACACCGCGCTCCGCCAGCGCCAGGACGAGGGCGTCCCGGCGGCGGGCGTAGGACCGGGCCACCTCGCGCGAGTCCACGGCGCCGGTGTTCCACAGGTGCACCACGGTCCGTTGCAGCAGCCGGCTGACCCAGCCGGGGCCGAGCCGCTGGCGGCCGGCCACCCGGTCCACCGTGACCGCGTCCCCGGTCAGCACCGCGACCCGCAGGTCCGGCCCGTACGCCTTGGCCACCGAGCGGACGAACGCCCACCGGCCCGTGGCCCCGGCCAGCGGGTGCAGCGGCTGGTCCACGATGGCGTGGCCGTGGTCGTCCTCGATGAGCAGAACGTCCGGATGCCGGGCGAGGACCGCCCGCAGCCGCTCCGCCCGGTCCTCGGAGACCGTGGCCCCGGTCGGGTTCTGCGCCCGGTCCGTGATCACGACGGCCCGCGCGCCCTCCTGGAGCGCTGCTTCGAGCGCGTCCGGCAACGGCCCGCCCTCGTCCAGCGCCATCGGCACGGGCCGCATGCCGAGGGCGGGCACCAGGTCCAGGAGCCCGCCCCAGCCGGGGTCCTCGACCGCGACCGGGTCACCGGGCCTGAGGTGGGCGTTGAGCACCCGCTCGATCGCGTCCAGCGAGCCGGAGGCGGCGGCCACCGGTCCGGCCGGCACCCCGTCCGCGTCCATCGCGGCACGCGCGAGGGCGGCGAACTCCGGGTCCACGGCCGCCCGACCGTACAGCCCGGGCTCGCGCGCGTACGCCTCGGCGACCGACGCGAACGCCTCGCCCAGCCGCGGGAGCAGCGCCGGGTCGGGGCTGCCGTCGCCCAGATCCCGGACCCCGGGCGGGGCCTCGACCCGCATCGAACCGCGCGCGGTGCTCGCCGGACGCGGTCTGATCCGGCTGCCCCGGCGACCGGCGGTCTCGATCACCCCGCGCTCGCGCAGGGTGCGGTAAGCGGCCGCCACGGTGTTCGGATTCACCTCCAGCCGGGCTGCCAACTCCCGCATGGGGGGCAGCACATGACCCGGCGGCAGCTCGCCCGAAGCGACCCCGCGCTCGACGCTGGCGGCAATTTCCTGTGCGCGCCGTCCACTGATCCGATACTCTCCTAGCACAAACCAAAGTATGCACTAGTGCAATGGAGTCCGCAATGCCGGAGACCGCTCCCCAGCAGACCACACCCCCGGACACCTCATCCGGCTACGAGCCGACCGACCGCACCACACCCACCCGGTCGCGGGACCGCGCCGCGTACGACCGGGAGACGGTCCACTCGATACTCGACACCGCCTACCTCTGCCACCTCGGCTTCGTGCGCGACGGCGCGCCGGTCGTGCTGCCGACGCTCTTCGGCCGGGTCGGCGAGCGGCTGTACGTGCACGGCTCGACGGGCTCACGGCCGCTGCGGGCGGCCGGGGACAGCGACGAGGGGCTGCCCGTGTGCCTGACGGTGACCCATGTCGACGGCCTGGTGCTGGCCCGTTCCGCCTTCCACCACTCGCTCAACTACCGCTCGGTGGTCGTTCACGGAACCGCGCACACGGTGACCGACCCGGAGGAGCGGCGCGTCGCGCTGGACGCGCTCGTGGACCAGGTGGTGCCGGGGCGCTCGAAGGACTCGCGGCCCGCCGACGGAAAGGAGCTGGCCGCGACCGCCGTCATCCGGCTGGATCTGCGGGAGGTCTCCGCCAAGATCCGCACGGGCGGCCCGAACGACGACCCCCGGGACCTCGCCCTGCCGTACTGGTCCGGCGTCGTCCCCGTCGCCCCGGCCTACGGCGCCCCGGTCCCGGCGGACGACCTGGACCCGTCCGTCGGCGTACCGGCCTACCTCCCCTAGAGCCGGGCGTCTGCGCGATCCGCGGCGCCCTCCGGGGCCCCGGCCCCCGAGGCCACCGGCCCGGAGGGCGGCCGGGGCGTGGCCGACTGCGCGATGAGGGCGCCGGCCAGCACGAGCGCGCCGCCGATGAGCTGCGGAGCGGCCAGGTGCTCCCCGAGGAGGACCCAGGCGAGCACGGTCGCGATGACCGCTTCCAGGCAGGCGACGACGCCCGCGACCGCCGGCGAGAGCAGGCGTACGGAGATCACCCCGGTGACGTACGCGATGACGGTGGCCAGCAGCACGATCCAGACGAGCAGCAGCCAGGCCGGCACCGTGGCACCGTCCATGACCGTGTCGCCGCCGAGCACCGGCCAGTCCATGCCCCAGGGCCGGGCGACCGCGGTGAGCACGAGGGCGCCGATCAGCAGCCCGTACGCGATGACGCCGACCGGGTGCGGGGGTTCGTCGCCGCCGCCCTGGTCGGAGAGGACGAAGTAGCCGACCTGGCAGCAGGCCGCGCCCAGCGCGAGGACCAGTCCGACCGCGTCGAAGCTCAGCCCGGCCCATACCTCGACCACGCAGGCGAGCCCGCCGACCGCGAGGACGACCCCGAGGGCCGCCGCCCGCGTGACCGGGCGCCGCTGCACGAAGCGCACCCAGCCGAGTACGAGCGCCGGGGCGAGGTATTCCACGAGCAGCGCGACGCCCACCGGAATGCGGGAAATGGCGGCGAAGTAGCAGGCTTGCACGCCCGCGACGGCGAGCAGCCCGAAACCGAGCAGGAGCACGGGGCGGCTGCGCACCAGCGCCCGGTGGCGCCAGGCCACCGGCAGCATGACGAGCGCGGCGCCCGCCACCCGCAGCCAGACCACGTGGAGCGGATCGAGCCCCGCCTCGATCAGCGGCTTGGCCGCCACTCCCGAACCACCGAATGCGAAGGCCGAGGCGAGGGCGAGTCCCAGGCCGGCGCTTCTCCCCTGAGACGCGTGCATCGGCACATCATGACAGCTGCGGTCAGCACCGTCACCCCAGTGACACCTGACGCACACCGTGCTGAGGACCGGGGCAACCGACGCCCCGTCCTCGTACGTCCCACAGGGCGGAGCGGTTGTTCGCGGCACGGCGGGAGGGGACCGGGGTGAGCTGGCTGGTGTCCCTGCCGGCGCTCGACGGGCGCGAGTACGTCTACCGGGTCCACGCACCCCTCGACGCCCTGCCGGCCGACCTGTTCTGGTGCGCCTTCCACTGTCACGACGACGGCCCGCACCCCCGCGCGTCCGACCGCTTCGACGCGGCGCGGATCTGGCCGGTCACGACGGACACGTGAAAGGGAGGAGCCCGGCGGCCTGGACCGCCGGGCTCCGTCGCACCGGCCCACGGCGGGGCTCAGTGCTCGTCGGCGAGGATGAGGTACAGCTTCTTGCGGGCCTCGTTGATGACGGCCACCGCCTTGTCGCGCTGGTCGGCCGAGCCGGTCTTCCAGACCTGGCCGAACGCCTCCATCAGACCGAACCCGGCCTGCCGGACCTCGTTCATGCTCTCCCAGTCGACCCCGCGCCCGGCCTCTTCCCAGGGCGCTTCGGGCCCGGTCTCGGCCTCGGTGCGGCCGGTCTCGGTGAGCGTGAACAGCTTCTTGCCGCCCTCGCTCGCGCTGATGATCAGCCCCTCGTCCTCCAGCAGCTGAAGGGTCGGGTACACCGAGCCGGGGCTGGGCCGCCAGGCCCCGCCGCTGCGCTCGCCGATCTCCTGGATCATCTCGTACCCGTGCATGGGCCGGTCCTTGAGCAGCGCCAGGATCGAAGCGCGCACATCACCGCGCCGCGCCCTCCCCCGGCCGCCGCCCCGGCCCCGTCCGCCACCGAACGGCCCACCGCCGAACGGCGGCCCGAACGGCCCGAACGCCGCCCGCTGCCCCTCGAAACCACCGTGCCGCCCCTCGGGCCCGAACGGGCCGCGCCCGTGACCATGCGCATGCCCATGTCCATGTTCGTATCCGTGTGAACGCATGACGTCCTCCTCCGATCAGGTTGATACTTCACCTATCGCTGTACTGTCGCGATGCTTCAACGATATATCGGAACCGATCGCATGACAATCCCTATCGGAGGCGAGCTGCTTGCTACGAGAGGGGAACGCGCACCCTGCCGATGACGCCCGCGCTCACTGCGTGGGCTCGGCCAGCGCGTTGAGCGCGGGCCGGAGCAACGCGGCGATGCGCTCGGGCGACGCCTCGCGCAGGACGGGCAGCCCCAGGAGCTGATGACCGATGGTCACACCGAGCAGGGCGGTCACCGCCAGGGCGGCGCGGAGTTCCCGGTCGTCCGGTGCCGGGACGGCGGCACCGGCGCCGGCGATCTGACCGTCGAGCATGCCGCGCACATGATCGGCCGCCGCCGGATCGGTGAGCATGGACCGCATCACCGCGAGCGTCCCCTCGGGCAGACCGCCCAGCTTCAGCCCCAGCGTGGCCAGCATCCGGTCGGCGAACGCTCCCGCGTCCGCGTCCTTGGGCGGTGGCGCGGTGAACGTCTGCACCGCCCGGCCGAACAGCTCACGCTTCGAGCCGAAGTACTGCATGACCAGGGCCGGGTCCACACCGGCCGCGGCGGCCACCGCGCGGATGGTCGTCCGGTCGAACCCCTTGGCGGCGAACTCCTCCCGGGCGCAGTCGAGGATGCGCGCCTCGGTGGCGCGGCGGCGGTCGGCTCGGGACTCCGGGGGCGTGGTCACTCCGTGACTCTACAGCCGTTGACCGAACCCGTCCCGTCGCCCTACGGTCACACTCAACAAGCGTTGAGCGAATGGAGTCGTCCCGTGCCGCAGCAGGAAACCACCCGTGCCCGGACCCCCCGCGAGGCCCTGGCCTCCTATTACCGGGCCATGCTCGACAAGGCCGCGGACGCCCTCGCGGATCTGTACGCGGCCGACGCGGTGCACGAGTTCCCGTTCACCGCTCCCGGCTTTCCGCCGTGCTACGAGGGCCGCGAGGCCGTACGCACGGGCTACCGGGCGGTCTGGGGTGCGAGCCCCGTACGGATCGACGAGGTCAGGACGGTGTCCGCGTACGAGACGGACGACCCGGAGGTGATCGTCGCCGAGCACGTGGTGGCGGGGACGCTGCCGGCCACGGGCACCGCCTTCACCATTCCCGGCCTGCTCGTGCTCCGGGTCCGCGACGGCCTGATCACCCACGTCCGCGACTACATGGACACCGCGGCCCTCGCCTCAGCGAGGCGCTGAGCCCCGGCGCCCTCACCCGCCGGCCGGGCTCACCCCTCCCCGCGCAGCCCCAGCAGATACACCGCCGTCCCCGCCACGCCCCGGTCCCCGTCCTCCGCCAGCTCCCCGAGCGCCCGCGTCGCCGTCGGGCCCGGGATGTCCGCCAGCGCCTGGGTGAGGCGGCGGCGGGCGGGCGCGTCCAGGGCCGGGTCGGCGAGGCGGCCGACGAGCGCGGAGGCGATCCGCTCGGCCGTCTCCGGATCCGCGGCCAGCACACCCAGGGCGTCGGCCGCGTCCACGTCCCGCACCGCCTCCGCGACCATGCCGATGAGCGTCGGGACCGCCTCGGCCACCCCGCGCGCACCGAGCGCCGGCGCCGCGTACTGGTGCACCGCCGCATCGGGATGACCGAGGGCGTCCCGCAGCAGCGCGTTCGCGGCCTCGCCCGGAATCCCGGCGACCGCCCGGACCGCCCGGGCGCGCACCGCCGCGAGGGGTGATTCCAGGCCCTCCGCCAGCAGGGGCAGCCCGCCGCCCGCCCGCGCCAGGGCCCACCGCAGCGCACCGGCCACGCTCGGGTCCGGCTCGCTGAGCACCGCCTCGACCAGGGCCTCCACCGGCACGGGCGCGTCGCCCGCGGAGGACAGCGCCGCCCGCTGCCGGGTGCCCGGGCTGGCGGAGCCCAGGGCCTGGAGGAGGGCGACGGTGCGCAGGACGTCCTCCCAGTCCCCCGGCCCGGCGGCCCCGATCCTGCTCAGCCGGGTCAGCAGCTCCGTCTCGCTCGCGATCCGTTCCCGGGTCCGCCGGGCGAGGTCGTCCACCAGACCGGCCGGGCTGAAGCCGGGATCGTCCAGGGCGCGCCCCACCTCGCGCAGCGAGAGGCCGAGGGACCGCAGGCTCTCGATGTGGAAGATGCGCCGGACGTCCTCGCCGGAGTACTCCCGGTATCCGACGTCGTTGCGCCCCGTGGGCCGCACCAGGCCCAGCGACTCGTAGTGCCGGAGCATGCGCGCGCTGACCCCGGACCGCCGCGCCACCTCACCGATCAACACCGTGTCTCACCCCTCCTGACCGTACGCCCCGAGGGCCACCCTCCGCTTCGCCTCCTCGATCGCGAAATCGAACCCGGCGTCCGGGTCGCGCCGCAGCTCCTCCGTGGCGAGGGCGTGCTCGCGGACCCGGGGCTCCGGATGCGCGGCGGCGGCGGCGAGCACCGGTGCGGCCGCCGCGCCGAGCGCGATCAGCGCCCGGCTGAGGCTCAGCCGCGTCTCGCGGCCCCCGCGCCCGAGCTGCCCGGCCAGCACCTCGGCGAGCGCGGGCGCACCGTCCTCGGGCACGAGGGCGACCGCGGTCCGCCAGGCGGCGCGTGCCACCTCGTCGTCGGGGTCGGTGAGCAGGGCCCGGGTGAGCGCCGGCCAGGCGCGCCGGTCCCCGGTCTTGGACAGCGTGTGCAGGGCCTGGCTGCGGGCCTGCGAGCACTCCGAGCCGAGCTCGCCGACGAGCCTGGGCACGGTCAGGTCCCGCGGGTGCCTGGTGAGCGCCCAGGTCAGCATCTCCCGTACGGAGAAGTCCGGCTCGGCCGCGCACCGCTCCACGAGCGGCTCGACCAGCCGCGGGTCCGGTGCCGAACCGACCGCCAGCGCGGTCCGCAGCCTCACCGACGCGTCTTCGTGTTCCAGCCCGCGCAGCGCGCGTGTGACGGCCGCGTCCTCGTTCGCCGTGGTCATCGGGACCACCTCCTCGCGGCCGAGTGAAGCGGTTGACACCGTGACAAGGTCAAGCCCGGCGCGGCGCCGGACAGGGCCCAAGGGGCCACCGGTCCGCGATTGGCCTTGGTTCCGGGCCGGGACGGCGGCCTACGGTCGGCGCATGAGGATTCGCACCGTGGACGCGTTCACCGACCGCCCCTTCTCCGGCAACCCCGCGGGGGTCCTGCTGTTCGGCCCCGAGGGCTTCCCCGAGGACGCCTTCCTCCAGCGGGTCGCCGCCGAGCTCAACCTCTCCGAGACCGCGTTCGCCCATCCGCTGCCCGCGGGCGGCGACGCCGACTGGGCGCTGCGCTGGTTCACCCCGGTCACCGAGGTGGACATGTGCGGCCACGCCACCCTGGCCACGGCCCACGTCCTGCACACCACGGGCGCCGCCACCGGCACGGTCCGCTTCGCCGCCCGGTGCGGCACGCTGACGTCGGCCGCGCACCCGGACGGCTCGCTCACGCTCGACTTCCCGACCGCCCCGCTGACCCCCGAGCCCGCGCCGAAGGGCCTCGCCGACGCCCTGGGGGCGGTGCCGCTGTCCGTGCACGACACGGGTGCGCAGGTCGGGGACCTGCTGGTGGAGCTGAAGGACGAGGCGGCCGTACGGGGACTGGCCCCGGACTTCGCGGCGCTGGCCGCCCTCTCCCGGCGCGGCGTCATCGCCACGGCTGCCGCGAAGCCGATGCGTGCGTACGACTACGTCTCGCGCGGCTTCTTCCCGGCCGTGGGCATCGACGAGGACCCGGTGACCGGCAGCGCGCACACCGCCCTGGCCCCGTTCTGGTCGGCCCGGCTCGGCCGCGACGAGCTGACCGGACTCCAGGCGTCGGCGCGCTCGGGCCTCGTACGGACGTCGCTGCGCGGCGCGCGCACCCTGCTGACGGGCCGCGCGGTCACGGTGCTGGACGGCGAGCTGCTCGTCGGCCCGTGACCGTGGGGTTCAGGGGGTGGGCAGCCAGCCCACCTTCCCGGCGAGCAGCGCGTAACCGACGAATGCGCCGATGTCCAGGAGCGCGTGCGCCGCGACGAGCGGCCCCACCCGCTGCCAGCGCCGGTAGAGCAGCACGAAGACGACGCCCATCACCATGTTCCCGATGAACCCGCCGATGCCCTGGTAGAGGTGGTACGAGCCGCGCAGCACCGAGCTCGCCACCAGCGCCGCCATCGGCGTCCAGCCCAGCTGCCCGAGTCTGCGCAGCAGATAGCCGACGACGATCACCTCCTCGAGCACGGCGTTCTGGAGGGCCGACAGGATGAGCACGGGGAACTTCCACCACACGTCGGGCAGTGATTCGGGCACGACGGTGAGGTTGAAGCCGGCTGCCCTGGCCACCAGGTAGAAGGCCAGCCCGGCGCTGCCGATGCCCGCCGCGACGACCGCGCCCCGTGCCACGTCCTGGCCCGGCCGGGTGCGGTCGAAGCCGAGGACCCGCAGCCCTGTTCCTTCCCGGAGGAGCAGATGCGCGACGAGCGCGACGGGCACCAGTGCGCTCGCGATGCCGAAGAGCTGCCAGGCGAGATCCAGCCAAGGACGGCCCGGGGCGGCCGAGCTGTTGAGGGTCGCCGCCTGATCCTTCAAACCCCCTGGTTTCGTCAGCGATCCGACAAAGCTGATAAGGGCGGATACGCCGCTCGCCCCCAGCGAGAGCGCCAGCACCAGCACCGTCTCGGACCGGAGAATCCGCTGTGACACGGCCTCCTGGGGATAAGAATCAGCCACGCGCCCCGTCTCCACCTGTACACCTGCCCTCAGTTGTGCATTCGCGTCCCACGCCCCCCGACGCCCCGCTAGGGTCTCGAATGCAGGTACGAAGATCATGCGCGACTGGCCGGGGGACGAGCGCCATTGCCGATGGCGTGGTCCCCCTTTTCCTTGTACATCCTCAAGGAGGGGCACCACCGACATGGGACGTCACAGCTTGCCCGATGACCACGCGGCGGCCGGAGGCGGGGACCGCCCACCGCGCCGCCGCCGGACCGTGGCCATCGCCACCGTGCTCGTCCTCACCGTCGCGGGAGGAGCGGCGGTCGCGGCGCAGGGCGGCCTGCTCTCGTTCTCGAAGTCGTGCGAGGAGAGCGCCGTCCACCTGTCGATGGTGGCCTCTCCGGACATCGCCCCCGCCGTACGTGCCATCGCCGACCGGGCACGTACGGACGAGGTGCGCTCGGAGGGCCGCTGCGTCGACGTGAACGTCGTGGCCCGTGACTCGTACAAGGTGGCGGACGCGCTCGCGAGCGGAGTCCGCCCCGACTACCAGATATGGCTCCCCGACTCGGACCTGTGGCTGACCAGGGCCAAGGGCGCCGGCGACGGCACCCCCATCACCCCCGGCGGCTCCGTCGCGACCTCACCGGTCACGCTGGCCACGGTCCCCGCGGCCGCCGAGCACCTCGGCTGGCCGAAGAAGACGTACACCTGGGCGGAGTTGACGGGCGCCGCCATGGAGTCCGACCGGGTACGTCTCGGCTCCGCCGACCCCGCGCGCTCGGCGACCGGACTGCTGGCCCTCAACAGCATCGGCACCTCCGCGGGGAAGCAGGGCGGCGACAGCGACACCCGGGTCGCGGCCACCGCGAAGCTGCTCGCCCAGCGGATGTCCGACGGGGACACCCAGGTCGCGGCGACCCTGCCGCAGGACGGCTCCGGCGCCGAGGAGGGCAACCCGGCCCGCAACCAGGCGGTGCTCCTCTCCGAACAGGCCGCCTTCGCCCACAACGCCGAGTCGGCGGCCGGCGGCAGGCTCGACCTGTTCTATCCCGAGGACGGCACCCCGCTGCTCAACTACCCGCTGACGATGGTGGACGAGCGCCGCCAGTCCACCGACGAGAGCCGGGCCGCGCTGCGGTTCATGATCCTGCTCTCCGAGAAGAGCTCCGTGAGGACCTTCCGGGAGCACGGCTTCCGGAGCACGTACGGCGAGACGGACGAGAAGCTGGTCGCGGCGGCCGGTGGCCGGTCGCCGCAGCCCTACGACGCCACGCAGCCGCCCGCCCCGACGGACGAGGCGCTTCAGGAGACGCTCGGCATGTGGACGATCACCGTGCAGAGCGCGCGGCTCACCACCGTGGTCGACGCCTCCGGCTCCATGGCCGCGGTGGTGCCGGGCCGCAACCAGTCCCGGATGGACGTCACCAAGGCTTCGCTGATCCAGGCGCTCAACCAGTTCACCCCGAACGACGAGATCGGGCTCTGGGAGTTCGCGACCACGCTCGACGGCGACAAGGACTACCGGCAGCTGGTGACGACCGCCAGGCTCGGCGACCCCGCGAAGGGCGGCGGCACCCACCGGGAGAAGCTCGCCGCCGCGTTCGCCGCGCTGCGCCCGGTGCCGGACGGCGCGACCGGGCTCTACGACACCGCCCTGGCCGCGTACAAGGAGGCGCAGCGCACGTACGTGAAGGGCAAGTTCAACGCCGTGGTGATCCTCACGGACGGGTCGAACCAGGACGAGCGGTCAATCTCCCGCTCCGCCCTCGTGGACGAGCTGAAGTCCATCGCCGACCCGACGCGCCCGGTCCCGCTGCTGGCCATCGCCGTCGGGCCCGAGGCGGACCGCGAGGAGCTGGACGAGATCGCCGAGGTCACCGGTGGCGGCGGCTACCAGGTGACCGACCCGGCCGAGATCCAGGCGGTGATCCTCCAGGCGGTGATGACGGCGGGCCAGGGCGCTCGCGCGGCCGGGGAGTAGGGCCGGTCCGCGGCACGGACCGGCCGCTCCCTCACGGTGCCGGGATGCCCACCGGCCAGGTGTGCACGGGGTCGCCGCCCTGCATCAGCTCGCCGTAGCGCCTGGTCATCGCGGCGAGCGCGGCACCGCGGCCGAGGCCAGCCTCGCGCGCCCGGTGATAGGTGTCCGCCTGCCAGGACGCACCGTTCGTCCGCCGCTTGCAGCGCTCCTCGATGATCCCGAGGTAGTGCTCCCGGTCCGTCGGCTCGATGTTCCAGCCGTCGAGCCCGGCGGCGGCGAGCGGCAGCAGCTCGTCGCGCACCAGCTTGGTCACGGGCACCCGGGTCAGCCCGCCGGAGCGGCCGGGCCTGGGCCACAGCAGCTCGGCGTCGATGCCGTGGCGGCACGCGGTCTCGAAGTTCTCCGCGGCGGCGGAGAACGGCATCCGGGTCCACACCGGACGCGACTCCTCCGCCAGCGCCCGCACCAGGCCGTAGTAGAGCGCGGTGTTGGCGATGACGTCGGCGACGGTCGGGCCCGCGGGCAGCACCCGGTTCTCCACGCGCAGGTGCGGGACGCCGTCGGCGATCCCGTACACCGGCCGGTTCCAGCGGTAGACCGTGCCGTTGTGGAGGACCAGCTCCTTCAGCTGGGGGACCCCGCCGTCGGCGAGCACCCGCAGCGGCTCCTCCTCGTCGCAGATGGGCAGGAGCGGCGGGAAGTACCGCAGGTTCTCCTCGAAGAGCTCCTCCACCGAGGCGATCCACTTCTCCCCGAACCAGGTCCTGGGCCGCACGCCCTGGTTGCGCAGTTCGGGCGGCCGGGTGTCCGTGGCCTGCTCGAACAGCGGCGGCCGGGACTCCCGCCACACCTCCCGGCCGAAGAGGAACGGCGAGTTGGCCCCCAGGGCGACCTGGACGGCGGCGACGGCCTGCGCCGCGTTCCACACGTCGGCGAAGCGTTCCGGAGTGACCTGGAGATGCAGTTGCAGCGAGGTGCAGGCCGCCTCCGGGGTGATCGATCCGGCGGTGGCGACCAGCCGCTCGACGCCTTCGATATCCAGCGAAAAACTCTCGCCGCGCGCCGCCAGCATTTGATCGTTCAGGAGGGCGTAGCGGTCGACGTCGGAGAGATTGGACCGGACCATGTCGTCGCGGCCCAGCGTCGGAAGGATTCCGATCATCATGATCCCGGCATCGACTTCCCCGGCCTTCCGGTCGGCATATCCGAGGCCGGTCCGCAGCTCTTCGGCCAACTGATCCAGAACACGCCCCGACAGATGGTGGGGGACTATGTTCACCTCAAGATTGAACATCCCCAGTTCCGTCTGGAAATCGTGACTCGCGATGCGCTCCAGTACCTGCCCATTCAACATCTTCGGCATGGCGTCGGCGCCCGTGAGATTCAGTTCGATCTCCATGCCCATGAGGTTGCGCGGCCGGTCGAACCGCCGCTCGGCCAGGAGCCCGGACAGAGCCTCCACGCACTGGTGCAGCTTCCTCCGGTACTTCTGCCGGTCGGACAGGTCAAAGGCGCCCGCGACGACCTTCTCCCCCATCGAAGTGTCCTCCTCAAGTGGCCGGCACGCGGCCCGGGCCGCCCGCATCACGATCGATAATGCCCGCAGGAGGTGATCCGTAACGCCCCACGGACGGCGCACACACGCTAATCTGAGCGCCGGGGCCCCGGGCACATTCACTCGGCATGACGCACCGGGCCGTTTCCCGTACGGCGGGCTCGTAATGCTCCGACGGGTTTCGGCCGACCGCAGCGCGGGAAAAACCCGAGGCGGCGGCTGCGCCGCTCGCGCCGAATCAGCATGATCTCCGCATAATAAAGTCCGGATACCGCCTTGCCGGCAATAGCCGTGGCGGCTAGTGGAAACACCGCGTGAACACGTGTCGTATAAACTCCGCGGACGAGGCAGAGAGTTGACGCACCGGCTCAGTCACCGGCCTCCTCTGGCCCCGCACGCCGACAACGCCGTCCGCACCCGCCCGCGCACCACCGTGTCTCCGAAGTGAGAGGCGACCCACTATGCCGCTGCATGTTCCCCCGGCCCCCGCGCCCGCGCTGCGCAGCGTCCTCGCGGCGCTCGGTTCACCGACCGCGGTCCGCGAGGCCCGCACGCCCGCCCTGCGGTCCGCACAGGGACCTCTGAGCCCCGAACACCCGCTGCCCGTCCATGTGCTGGGCGTCGCCCCGGGCGAGCTCGCACCCGCCACCAGGCTGGCCGCCTGGCGCTTCCAGATCCGCAGCACGGAGCGGGCGGTGGCGGCGGCGGACACCATGCTCACCGCGGACGGCTGGGCCTTCTCGCACTTCTTCGAGGGACCGTACATCGCCTCGACGGAACTGGCGCTGCGCCAGGCGGAGGGGATGAGCGGCCCGTACCAACCGAGGCTGCTGTCCATCCCCGACCTCTACATGCTGGCCCTGTGGCTGCACGGCGACCCCACGGCGGACGCCTCCTGCGGCGCCCCGGGCCCTGACGACGTGCTCGTGCCGCTCTCCCCGGCGCCACCCGGCTTCGCCGCCCACCGGCCGCACCGGGCCGCCGACCTGCTGCCGGTGATCACCACCCGCATCACGCCCGGCCCCGGTCCGCTGCTGGGCTCGCCCGCCCCGGCCTGACCCCGTCCGCACCGCGTGCTGTGCCCCGTCGCCCCGTCCGGCGGCGGGGCACAGCACGCGGTGGCCCGCACGGCACCCCGGCCCATCCGGACTAGTCCCATCCGGCCACCCCGAACCACCCGAAGTGACAGTGCAGTTGGGTTGAACCGTCCGGGCGGGTGACGCGTCATGGGAGGAGATGAAGCGCTGCGGCGAAATCCCTGCGGATTGTCGCCCGTGGGGCAACACTGGGATTCGACCGATCGATACGGGGGCGGTCATGAACACCTCTTCACACCGCAGGTCACTCAACTCGACGCAGCGAAAGAACCCTTCCATGTGCCAGCATCAGCCACCCTGCCCGACAGCCGACTCAGCCGACCGGGAGGCCGCCCGCCAGGTGGCCCACCACCCGGAGCAGGGCTGGAGCCTGCTGTGCAACGGCGTCCTGCTCTTCGAGGACACCGGTGAGCTGCTTCCGGACGGGCAGATCATCGCCCCGCACAGGCCCCTGGCGGCCAACCGCGTGGTCAAGGCCGCCTGAGCGGCCCGTACGGAAAAAAAGAGGGGCCGGCCCGGAGAAGTCTCCGCACCGGCCCCGACGCATGTCCGCGTCAGTTGTCGTACTCGTCGAGGGGCGGGCACGAGCAGACGAGGTTGCGGTCACCGAACGCCCCGTCGATCCGACGCACCGGCGGCCAGTACTTGTCGGCGGCCGAGACACCGGCCGGGAAGACCGCCACCTCACGGCTGTACGCGTGCTCCCACTCCCCGCCGAGCGCCGCGGCGGTGTGCGGGGCGTTGGCGAGCGGGTTGTCGTCCGCGCTCCACTCCCCCGACGCGACCTTCTCGATCTCGGCGCGGATCGCGATCATCGTGTCGCAGAAGCGGTCCAGCTCCGCGAGGTCCTCGCTCTCGGTCGGCTCGATCATCAGCGTCCCGGCGACCGGGAACGACATGGTCGGCGAGTGGAAGCCGTAGTCGATGAGCCGCTTGGCGACGTCGTCGATGCTCACACCGGTCGCCTTGGAGATCGGGCGCAGGTCCACGATGCACTCGTGGGCCACCAGACCGGCCGGGCCGTTGTACAGGATCGGGTAGTGCGGTTCCAGACGCTTGGCGATGTAGTTGGCCGCGAGTACGGCGACCTGCGTCGCGCGCTTCAGGCCCTCGCCACCCATCAGGCGTACGTACGCCCACGAGATGGGCAGGATGCCCGCGGAGCCCCACGGGGCCGCTGAGATCGGACCGACGCCGGTCTCCGGGCCCGCCGCGGGCTGGAGCGGGTGGTTGGGCAGGTACGGCGCCAGGTGCGCGCGCACACCGACCGGGCCGACGCCCGGGCCGCCGCCGCCGTGCGGGATGCAGAAGGTCTTGTGCAGGTTGAGGTGCGAGACGTCGCCGCCGAACCGGCCGGGCTTGGCCAGGCCGACGAGCGCGTTGAGGTTGGCGCCGTCGACGTAGACCTGGCCGCCGGCGTCGTGCACCTCGGCGCAGATGTCGGCGACGTGCTCCTCGAAGACACCGTGCGTCGACGGGTAGGTGATCATCAGCACGGCCAGCTCGTCGCGGTGCTGCGCGATCTTGGCGCGCAGGTCCTCGATGTCGACCTCGCCGTCGTCGGCGGTCTTGACGACGACCACCTTCATGCCGGCCATCACGGCACTCGCGGCGTTGGTGCCGTGCGCGGAGGACGGGATCAGACACACGGTCCGGTTCTCGTCGCCGTTGGCGCGGTGGTACGCCCGCACGGCCAGCAGCCCCGCGAACTCGCCCTGCGATCCGGCGTTCGGCTGGATGGACACCGCGTCGTAACCGGTGACCTCGGCCAGCCGCTCCTCCAGCTCCCGGATCAGCGTCAGGAAGCCCTGCGCCTGCTCGGCGGGCGCGAACGGGTGCAGCGCGCCGAACTCGGGCCAGGTGATGGACTCCATCTCGGCGGTCGCGTTCAGCTTCATCGTGCAGGAGCCGAGCGGGATCATGCCGCGGTCCAGCGCGTAGTCGCGGTCGGCGAGCTTGCGCAGGTAGCGCAGCATCGCGGTCTCGGACCGGTGCTGGTGGAAGACCGGGTGGGTGAGGATCGCGTCGGTGCGCAGCAGCGCCTCCGGCAGCGCGTCCTCGGTGGTGGCGTCCAGCGCCTCGACGTCCCCGTCGGCACCGAAGGCGGCCCAGACGGCGGCGACCTGCGTACGGGTCGTCGTCTCGTCACAGGCCAGCGACACGGTGTCGGCGTCGACCAGGCGCAGGTTGACACCGTGCTCCCGGGCGTCGGCGACGACCTCGCCCGCCCTGCCGGGCACGCGGACGGTGAGCGTGTCGAAGTAGGAGCCGGTCACCACGTCGATCCCGGCGGCGCGCAGGCCCTCGGCGAGGATCGCGGCGTAGCGGTGGGTGCGCCGGGCGATCGTGCGCAGCCCCTCGGGGCCGTGGTAGACGGCGTACATGCCGGCCATGACGGCGAGCAGCACCTGCGCGGTGCAGATGTTGCTGGTGGCCTTCTCGCGGCGGATGTGCTGCTCGCGGGTCTGGAGGGCCAGGCGGTACGCCTTGTTGCCGTCGGCGTCCACGGAGACACCGACCAGGCGGCCGGGCAGGCTGCGGGCGAACTTGTCGCGGACCGCCATGTAGCCGGCGTGCGGGCCGCCGAAGCCCATCGGGACGCCGAAGCGCTGCGTGGTGCCGACGGCGATGTCGGCGCCCAGCTCACCGGGCGAGGTGAGCAGCGTGAGGGCCAGCAGGTCGGCGGCGACGGTGACGATCGCGCCCAGCTCGTGCGCCCGGTCGATCACGGGCTTGAGGTCCCGCACGGCCCCGGAGGCACCCGGGTACTGGAGGAGCACGCCGAAGACGCCGCGCTCGGCCACCTCGGCCGGGATGCCGTCGGTGAGGTCGGCGACGACGACCTCGACGCCGGTCGGCTCGGCGCGGGTCTCGATGACGGCGACGGTCTGCGGCAGGGTGTCGGCGTCGACCAGGAAGACGCCGTTCTTGACCTTGCCGACGCGCCGGGCGAGCGCCATGGCCTCGGCCGCGGCCGTGCCCTCGTCCAGCAGCGAGGCGCCGGAGGTGGGCAGGCCGGTGAGCTCGGCGACCATCGTCTGGAAGTTCAGGAGGGCTTCGAGGCGGCCCTGCGAGATCTCGGGCTGGTACGGCGTGTACGCCGTGTACCAGGCGGGGTTCTCCATGACGTTGCGCAGGATCACCGGCGGCGTGAACGTGCCGTAGTAGCCGAGCCCGATCATCGGGGCGAGGACCTGGTTGCGGTCGGCGAGCCGGCGGAGCTCGGCCAGCACCTCCGCCTCGGTCCGGGCCCCCGGCAGGGCCAGCGCCTCGGCGCTCTTGATCACGTCGGGCACGGCGGCGGCGGTCAGCTCGTCCAGCGAGCCGTAACCGACCTGGGCGAGCATCTTCGCCTGCGCCTCGGCGTCGGGGCCGATGTGGCGCTGCTCGAACGGAATGCCCTGTTCCAGCTGCGTGAGCGGGGTGCGACGGGGGGTCATGGTGGAGGCCTCCTGGTCTGTCACGACCTGCGAAGGGCACCGCGGCGCCGGGTGCCCTGACGGCCTCCCCCTCTGTCATCTCAACCTGAGAGCTTCACCGGCCCCTCGCGGGTGCCGGCTTTCACCGTCGGTGAGGGAGAGGCTCCGTACGGCCCATCGGCCGCGCGCAACCCGCCCTGCTTTCCAGAGTGACCTCGTCCGTGCGGTACGGGGGCCTGAGAGATTCCGGGGAGGATTTGCTCCTTCGGCGTCCTCCGGATGGGCTCCGGACGACTCTCCCGCACGGGGTCAGCAGCCATGACCAGCCTACCAGCGGGGTACACGACGAGAATTCTCGAGTGGCCAAGACCACGGAACTGCATTTCTGTAGTCCCTGAGGACCAGCCGCGACCAGTGTGGGAGGGACCGTGCAGACCGACATCGACCCGCGCAGCCTGATCGGCCGCAAGGCCTTCGACCGCAAGGGCACCAAGATCGGCACCGTCGACGAGGTGTACCTCGATGACGCGACCGGGGTCCCGGAATGGGCGGCCGTGCGCACCGGGCTCTTCAGCCGGGACGCCTTCGTCCCCCTGGAGCCCAGCGAGTTCGTGGACGACACCCTGCGCGTCCCCTTCGACCGCGCGCTGATCAAGGACGCGCCCGACTTCGGCGTGGGCCGCCACCTCTCCCCCGAGCAGGAGCTCCAGCTCTACCGGCACTACGGCCTGGACGCCGCCCCCGGCGCCCCGGCCCCGGACCGGGACTTCGGGCGGCTGGCGGGCCAGGAGGAGTAGTCCGGCGGGTCCGGCACGAGCGGCAAGGGGTCGGCGGCCCGCAGCGCGGGGTCGTCCACGCGGAACGTACGCACCCGGCCCGGCTCCGTCGCCCCCGGCTCCTCGAACCGCACGGTCACCCGCCCGACCCCGCTCCCCTGCACCCACCCGTGTCCGTGGACCTCGTGGTGCACGTCGTGTCCGGCGGGCCAGCGGCGCGCCGCGAGCTGTTCGGCGGCCTCCTCCGGCCCGGGCCCGTCGTCCGCCTCCCCGTCGCGGGCGGCGGCCTCCCTCGCCTGCGCCCCGCCGTCGTCCGGGAGGGCCGCCGCCCGCTCACCGGCGGCCTGGGCGAACAGGTCCTCCTGGGTGTAGTCGGCGAGCCCCGTGACGCCGACGCCCAGCAGCCGCACCCCGCCCGTGGTGTCCACGGCCTCCAGGAGCCGGGCGGCGGCCTCCCGGACCACCGCCGGGTCGTCCGTGGGGCCGCGCAGCGTCTCGGAGCGGGTCAGCGTGGAGAAGTCGTACCGGCGCACCTTGAGCACCACCGTGCGCCCGGAGCGCCCCGCACCCCGCAGCCGCTGGACGCACCGGTCGGCCAGCCGCTCCACCTCGGTGCGGACCCGGACGCGGTCGTGCAGGTCCACCTCGAAGGTGTCCTCGACGGAGACGGACTTCGCGTCGCGCTCCGCGACCACGGGCCGGTCGTCGAAGCCGAAGGCCATCCGGTGCAGCGCGGCGCCGTGCGCCTTGCCCAGCAGCCGTACCAGCTCCGCCTCGCCCGCCTCGGCGAGGTCGTTGACCGTGGTCATGCCCGCGCGGCGCAGATGGTCCGCCGTGGCGGGGCCGACACCGGGCAGGGTGCGCACCGGCATGGGCGCGAGATGGGCCCGCTCGGTGCCGGGCTCGATCAGGCGCATCCCGTCGGGCTTGGCCTCCTCGGAGGCGATCTTGGCGAGCATCTTGGAGCCGGCCAGTCCGACGGATCCGCTCAGTCCGGTGACCGCCTGGATGGCCACGCGCAGTTCCCGGCCGATCTCCAGGGCCGAGGCGGCGTCGTCGGCGGTGCCGCCCGCTTCGAGGTCCACGAACGCCTCGTCCAGGCTGAGCGGTTCCACCAGGGGCGAGAGCCGGCCCAGCAGTTCCATGACCTGGTCGCTCACCGAGCGGTACAGCGCGAACCGCGGAACCAGATAGGCGGCGTTCGGCGCGAGGCGCCTGGCCTGGGCGATCGGCATCGCCGAGTGCACCCCGAAGCGCCGGGCCTCGTACGAGGCGGTCGCGACGACCCCACGCCAACCGAGTCCGCCCACCACGACCGGTTTGCCGCGCAGGCTGGGCTTCGCCGCCTGCTCCGCGGAGGCGTAGAAGGCATCCATGTCCAGATGCAGGATGGTGGGCGCGGCTCTCACACCGCCGATGCTGCCCTACGGCACTGACAAACGCCGCGTCGTCACGGCCCGTGCGGCCAGGAATCCCGTCGCGGCCGGGGCGGTCTCAGCGGCTCAGACGGCCCGGTTGCGGCGCCGCGCGAGCTCGTCGGCCGGGTTGTGCCCGATCAGCGTCTCGCCGGTGTCCACACGCTCCCCGTGCAGCTGCGAGAGCGCCGCGTCCACGTCCCGCCAGACGACTCCGACGGCGATCCCGAAGACGCCCTGGCCGCCCTGGAGCAGGTCGACCACCTCGGCGGGCGAGGAGCACTCGTAGACCGTGGCCCCGTCGCTCATCAGCGTCATCCGCTCCAGGTCCTGGAAGCCGCGGGCCCGCAGGTGCTGGACGGTGGTCCGGATGTTCTGGAGCGCCACGCCGGTGTCGAGGAACCGCTTCACGATCTTCAGCAGGACGACGTCCCGGAAGCTGTAGAGCCGCTGAGTGCCCGAACCGTACGCCGGACGGACGCTCGGCTCCACGAGGCCGGTGCGCGCCCAGTAGTCCAGTTGCCGGTAGGTGATCCCCGCCGCCGCGCACGCCGTGGGCCCGCGATATCCGATGTCGTCGGCCGATGCCACGCCGTCCCCCGCCACGGCAGCCGGCGCCGCCGACTGCCTGATGGTCCGGCCGGCCGTACTCCCCTGCTGCGGATACGGCGCACCCGCTGCCGTACCGTCGCCGCTGCTTCTCACGCCGACCTCCGTCCTTGACCTGCCCACTCGAAGGTAGGCAGTCACCCGGGGTGCGTCAACGATCGCCACACTCGGCACGCCGAGTGATAATCACCCTGAGGGTGGTTTCGCGTGACCGTTGACGGGGAAAGGCTCACCGGATGCGCCGGTGGCCACCGCCAAAGACGTCACTGGCTGTTGTTCGTCCCGAAGTCCTCCGGAGAGATCTGGTCGAGGAACTCGCGGAACTTCTCCACCTCGTCCTCCTGCTCGTCGGGGATCGCGATCCCCGCGTCGTCCAGCACTCCGTCACTGCCGTAGATCGGCGTGCCGGTGCGCAGGGCCAGGGCTATGGCGTCGGAAGGCCGCGCGCTCACCTCGACACCGCCGGCGAAGACCAGCTCCGCGTAGAAAACCCCTTCGCGGAGGTCCGTGATCCGGACCTCGGTGAGCTCCTGGCCGACGGCCTCGAGCACATCCTTGAAGAGATCATGGGTCAGCGGCCTGGCCGGAGCCATGCCCTGCTGGGCGAAGGCGATCGCGGTCGCCTCGCCAGGACCGATCCAAATGGGGAGGTACCGGTCGCCTCCCACTTCACGCAGGAGCACGATCGGCTGGTTGGAGGGCATTTCCACCCGGACACCCACAACGTCGAGCTCGTTCACACAGCAACCCTAGGACGTGCTCGGCAGGTTTGGGTAGTCGGGCTGGTCCGCCTTCAGCGCAGCCGCACTCGCAGAGCCGTCTGCACGAGCGCGGAGTGCAGCCGTACGGACAGCTCCGCCAGCTCCTTCGCGGTCGCCTCCGCATGCGCCCTGGTCTGCGGATTCCGATGCCGGCGCAGCGGGGCGACCATCTGCTCGATGAGCCCGGCCTCGCGGTCGGCGGCGGCCCGTACGGCCCTGAGGTGACGAGGTTCCAGACCGAATCGCCCCAGTTCCGCCACAAGCCTGGCGACGGTCACCATGTCGGCGTCGTAGCCGCCGTCCGCCGCGGGGACGACCAGGCCGTACGACTCCCAGTCGTCCAGGTCGCTCTCGGTGACCTCGGCGGCCACCAGGAGCTCGGCACGGCCGATCCGGGCGGCCGTGGCCCGGCCCGGCACCCCGGGCGTCTCGCCGTCCGCCTGCCGGGGCTCCCCGTCGGGGGACGGCAGGGCGACCTGCTCGCCGCGGGCGACGGCGTCCAGGTGCTCGCGAATGACCTTGAGCGGCAGGTAGTGGTCCCGCTGCATCCGGAGCACCTGGGCGAGCCGCTCGACGTCCGCGGCGACGAACTTCCGGTAGCCGGAAGGGGTCCGCTGCGGTTCGACAAGCCCTTCGGCCTCCAGGAAGCGGATCTTGGAGATGGTGACCTCGGGGAACTCCTCCTGCAGCTGCAGGAGCACCGTGCCGATGCTCATCGGCCGGCCGTCGGCGGCGGTGCCGTGTCGGGCACCGCCGCTCGGTGTTCTCAGCATGGACCTTCCTGGGGTTCTTCCCCCCGGACGGTGTCCGGGGGCGGGTCAGATGCCCCGCTGGCTCGCGTAGAAGACCAGTCGGTACTTGCCGATCTGCACTTCGTCGCCGTTGGACAGAGCGACGGAGTCGATCCGCTCGCGATTCACGTACGTGCCGTTGAGGCTGCCGACGTCCCCGACCGTGAAGCTGCCGTCGGCGCCCCGGCGGAACTCCACATGACGGCGGGAGACCGTCACGTCGTCCAGGAAGATGTCGCTCTGCGGGTGACGGCCGGCCGTGGTCAGCTCGCCGTCCAGCAGGAAGCGGCTGCCACTGTTCGGGCCGCGGCGCACCACCAGGAGCGCCGAGCCGAGCGGCAGGGCGTCGACGGCGGCCTGCGCCTCGGGCGAGAGCGACGGCACGGCGGTCTGGCCGGTGGCCTCCGCCTCGTACGCCTCGAGGCCCGAGATCGAGATGGTCGACGTCGTCTCCGAGGCACGCTCCGGGGCCCCGCCCCGCAGCGGCGCACCGCAGTTGGAGCAGAAACGGCTGGCCTCGGCGTTGCGGTGGCCGCACCTCGTACACACCGGCATGGTCGAAGCCTCCTGGCTCGGGGCTCCGAAACCTATGCGGCCGGGACCGGCAGGGTCAACGGACGACGCGCCGGGACCGCCCGGGTAGTCACCCCCCTGGCCTGTCACCTGGTCACGGAAGAGCGGGCGCTCCGCGCCCTGCTCGTCGGGCTGACCATGGCGCGGCGCGCGATGACGTGCGTTCTCATCGCGGGCGCTCTTGCCGAACAACTTCCCAAACAACTTCACGGGCGATTCCCCTTGACCGAAACAGACCCGCCCGTGGGGCAGGACGAACCCTGAATGAACACACCTGCCGACCCGGACATCTTCACAACGTCCGTATCCACTCGACAGTTTCCACCACGCGCCACGATTACGATGCGGCGACCCCCCGCAACCGTCCGCTCGTGTTCCCCGACGCCCGGGCGCCCGGGGATCACTGGCCCGACGACCGAGCGTAGTCAGGCCGCTCCGCCGGTCGCAAGGCGTCCACGACAATGTCGTCGGCCCGCAGCACATGCACGGTGGCCTGCTCCTTCTCCAGCGTCTGCACCACACCTCCGGGGATGTTCAGCGCCGGTTCCAGGTCCTGCGGCTTGCCGATGACCTTGAAGACGTACGGGGCCGTGATCTTGCGCCCGTCGACCTTGACCGTGCCCGCGTCACCGGAGAAGTACGTATTGGCCACCACACGGACCCCGTTGACCTCGACGGCCTCGGCGCCGGCCGCCCTGAGCTCCTGCAGGGCGTCGAGCAGCATGTCGGGCCGCACGGCGCCGCCGGGGTCGTTGACCGTCATGGTGATCCCGGGGCCGTGAGCCGCCACGGTCCCGGCGAGCACGCCGAGTTGCCGCTCCTTCTCGACGGTCTGCTTCCGGGCCTCCTCGGCCTGGTCGGAGCTGTTCTCCAGCTCCGTGCGCTGGGCGTCGAGGCGCTGCTTCTCGTCCTCCAGCCGCTGCGTGCGGTCGTCCACCTCGTCGAGGATGCGCACCAGGTCCTCCTGGCGCGCGCCCCGCAGGGCGTTGTTGTCGCTGTTGGACCGCACCTGAATGGCGAGGCCGAGCCCGAGGCCGAACAGCAGGACGGCGACGATGAGTTGGGCGCGGGTGACCCGGGGCGGCCAGAGACCCGCGACCAGCCGCCGGCGTCCGGTGAGTTCCTGCGGTGCGTCGGCCCGGGGCTCCCCGCCGCTGTCGGGGTTGTCGTTGAAGTCGTCGGTGCTCATCGGCATCAGGCCCGGAAGACGTGCCGGCGGATCGCCGCGGCGTTGGAGAAGATCCGGATGCCCAGCACGACCACCACACCGGTGGAGAGCTGGGCGCCGACGCCCAGCTTGTCGCCCAGGAAGACGATGAGGGCCGCCACGACCACGTTCGAGAGGAACGAGACCACGAAGACCTTGTCGACGAAGATGCCGTCGAGCATGGCCCTCAGCCCGCCGAACACCGCGTCGAGCGCGGCGACGACGGCGATGGGGAGATAGGGCTCGACCACCGCCGGAACTTCGGGCCGGACCAACAGTCCGACCACGACTCCCACGACGAGGCCCAGTACGGCGATCACGATGTGCCCTTCCCTGTGTCTGCGGCCTTGTATGGCTCTGCTGTCCGTACGATCAGGCTCGGGGCGGCCGGAAGGCTCAGCTTCTCCTGGACGGAGATGCTTGTCCGGATGTCGAAGGTGTCCTTCAGCGCCTGCAGGTACTGGCCGTCGGCACTGTCCCGGAAGGCCGCAGACAGCTTCTTGCCGTTCCCCACCGCGAGCACCGAGTACGGGGGCACGAGCGGTTTGTTGTCGACCAGTATGGCGTCGCCCGCGGCCCGGATCGCCGACAGGGCCGTCAGCCGCTGTCCGTTGATGGCGATGGCCTCGGCTCCGGACTCCCACAGCCCGTTCACGACGCGCTGCATGTCCCGGTCCCTGACCCGCCCGGTGTCGGAGAAGCCGCTGCTCTCGCGGGGTCCGCCGCCGCCCTGGTCGGTGTCCTCCGCGTCGTCCACGACGACCTTGAGCCCCGGCCCGTGCACGGGCGTCGCCCCGGAGAGCAGCGCCACCAGCTCGGCCTGGTCTCCCCCGTGTTCCTGGAGGGCCTTGCGCTGCCGGCTGCTGACGTCGTCGCGGACTTCCTCGACCTGGGATTCCAGGGCGTCGGCCGCCGCCGTCTCGGCGTCGATGCGGTCGATCAGCTCCTGCTTCTCCTTGGCCAGGACCGGCGCGGTCACCCGCGCCTGGGCCGCGCCGAGCGTGACGACCAGGGCGGCGAGGACCAGGCAGGCCGCGAGACCGAGCTTCGCCTTGAGCGTACGGGGCATGCCCGCGCGCCCCTCGGCCGCACGCCGCGCCGCCGCTTCGGCGTACCCGTCGTCCAGGCTGTGCTCCATCACATTGGTCAGCAGCAGCATGGACGCGTCGGGGCGTTTGGGCGGCGGGGCCGTGCTCCGACCGGGGGGCTGCTGCGACATGCCGCACATCGTCGCATGTCGCGGCGGCTTACGCCGAATGGCCCCACCGATGTGCGGCCGGCCGCCGGGAGGGGCGGTGCGTTCCCCCGTCCCGGCGGCCCCGTTTCAGTTGCCCGCGCTGTCCACGACCGCCGCCCACTCGTCGAGCAGTGCCTCGGCGGAGGCGTCGTCGGGGCCTTCCGCCCAGAGGTGGGTCACGGCTTCCGCCGGGTCCGGCAGCACCATGACCCAGCGCCCGTCCGCCTCCACGACCCGTACGCCGTCCGTCGTGTCGACGTCCCGGTCGCCGGCCGCCTCCACGACCCGGCGCATGACGAGGCCCTTCACGGCCCACGGTGTCGCCAGGTCGCGACGCAGGACGTGGGCGCGCGGGATGCGGGCGTCGATCTGGCTCAGCGTGAGCTGGGTCCTGGCGACGAGCCCGATGAGCCGCACGAATGCGGCCGTGCCGTCGAAGACACCGGCGAATTCGGGAACGATGAAGCCGCCGCGCCCGTCTCCTCCGAAGATGGTGCCTTCCTCACGCCCCACCCGGGTCAGGTCGTCCGGCGACGTGGTCGTCCACTCGACCTGCGTGCCGTGGTACGCGGCGACCTGTTCGGCGACCCTGGTCGTGGTGACCGGGAGCGCCACCCGCCCGCTGCGCCGCTCGGCGGCGACGAGGTCGAGCATGACGAGCAGTGCCCGGTCGTCCTCCACGATCCGGCCGCGTTCGTCCACCAGCGACAGCCGCTCGCCCACGGGGTCGAAGCGGACGCCGAAGGCCGCCCGCGCCGAGGAGACGATCTCGCCCAGGCGCACGAGACCCTTGCGCCGGGCCTCGGCCGTCTCGGTCGGCCGGGATTCGTCGAGACCGGGGTTGATGGTGAGCGCGTCCACGCCCAGTCGCCCGAGGAGGCTCGGCAGCACGAGCCCCGCGCTGCCGTTGGACGCGTCGACCACGACCTTCAGCTGGGCGTCGGCGATCCCGGTGGTGTCCACGTTGCGCAGCAGGGACCCTGTGTACGAGTCGAACACACTGGACGGGAAGTAGATGTCGCCGATCTCGCCGGGGAAGGCCCGCCGGTACTCCTGCCGGGCATAGACGCGGTCCAGTTTCCGCTGCCGGGCCTGGGAGAGGTCCGCTCCCCGTTCGTCGAAGAACATGATGTCGACGGAGTCGGGCACGCCCTGCGACGTACGGATCATGATCCCGCCCGCACTGCCGCGCGCGGTCTGCTGACGCGCGACGGGCAGCGGTACGTTCTCCAGGTCCCGTACGTCGATGGCGCTGGCCTGGAGCGCCGAGATCACGGCACGCTTGAGCGCCCGGGCGCCTCGGGAGTGGTCCCGGGCGGTGGTGACGGTGGAGCCCTTCTTGAGCGTCGTGGCGTAGGCCCCGGCCAGCCGTACGGCCAGCTCGGGGGTGATCTCGACGTTCAGGATTCCGGAGACGCCGCGTGCCCCGAAGAGGTGGGCCTGCCCGCGGGACTCCCAGATCACCGAGGTGTTGACGAAGGCTCCGGCCTCGATGGTCTTGAAGGGATAGACGCGGACGTTCCCCTGGATGATCGATTCCTCACCGACGAGGCATTCGTCGCCGATGACCGCGCCGTCCTCGATCCGGGAGGCCCGCATGATGTCGGTGTTCTTGCCGACCACGCAGCCGCGCAGGTTGCTGTGGTCGCCGACGTACACGTTGTCGTGGACCACGGCCTTGTGCAGGAAGGCGCCGCTCTTGACGACCACGTTCGACCCGATGACCGTGTGCTCGCGGATCTCGACGCCGGCTTCGACCTTGGCGTAGTCCCCGATGTAGAGGGGGCCGCGCAGCACGGCGTCGGGGTGTACGTCGGCTCCTTCGGCCACCCAGACCCCGGGCGAGATCTCGAAGCCGTCGATCTCGACGTCGACCTTGCGCTCCAGCACGTCGGCCTGGGCCTTCACGTAGCTCTCGTGGGTGCCCACGTCCTCCCAGTAGCCCTCGGCGACGTAGCCGTAGATCGGCTTGCCTTCCTTCATGAGCTGCGGGAAGACGTCCCCGGACCAGTCCACGGAGGCGTCGGCCTCGACGTAGTTGAAGACCTCGGGCTCCATGACGTAAATGCCGGTGTTCACGGTGTCCGAGAAGACCTGGCCCCATGTCGGCTTTTCCAGGAAGCGTTCGACCTGCCCCTGCTCGTCCACGATCGTGATCCCGAATTCGAGGGGATTGGGAACGCGGGTGAGGCAGACGGTGACCAGGCCACCCTTCTCCTTGTGGAAAGCGATGAGATCCGTGAGGTCGAAGTCGGTGAGCGCGTCGCCGGAAATGACGAGGAAGGTGTCGTCCTTCAGCGCCTCTTCGGCGTTCTTCACGCTGCCCGCCGTGCCGAGCGGCTTCTCCTCATTGGCATAGCTCAGCTCCATGCCGAGCTCTTCGCCGTCCCCGAAGTAATTCTTGACCAGGGAGGCAAGGAACTGGACGGTTACGACCGTCTCGTTGAGCCCGTGCCGTTTCAGCAGCCGGAGCACATGCTCCATGATCGGCCTGTTGGCGACGGGCAGGAGCGGTTTGGGCATGCTCGAGGTCATGGGGCGAAGACGAGTGCCTTCGCCGCCAGCCATCACGACGGCCTTCATGTCGGAAACGTCCTCCTTGAGAGACGACGGTCGAGCCGACTTCACCCGTCAGGGCAGCTTCTGTGTCATCCGCCGGGGGCCGGCGACACTGCACGGCACCACATCAGCGAGCTCAATCGGCTACTGCATCCGCCTTGACCAGGCGGCGGACCTGAACCACGTACAAGATTCCTGCCCACCAATAGAGGGTTGTACCCCACCCTGCGAACGCCCATCCGAAAACGGTGGCCACCTCTGCCAGCCAACCATGCCCGTCGCTGAGCAGCAACAAGGGGAATGCGTACATGAGGTTGAACGTGGCCGCCTTGCCGAGGAAGTTCACCTGGGGCGGCGGATAGCCGTGCCGGCGCAGGATTCCCACCATGACGAGGAGCATGAGCTCGCGGGCGAGCAGGGCGATGGTGAGCCAGAGGGGCAGGATCTCGCGCCAGGTGAGTCCGACGAGGGTGGAAAGAATGTAGAGCCGGTCGGCGGCGGGGTCGAGAAGACGGCCGAGGCTGCTGATCTGGTTCCACCTGCGCGCGAGCTTGCCGTCGAGGTAGTCGCTGACACCACTGAACATCAGGACCAGCAATGCCCAGCCGTCGCTCTGGGGCCCGCCGAACTCGGGGCGGAGAATCAGCCACAGAAAGACAGGTACGCCGACCAGGCGCAACATGCTGAGGATGTTGGGGATGGTGAGTACCCGGTCCGTCTGAACGCGGGTCTCCTGGACCTCCACCCGGGGGCCTCCTGTGTCAAGAACGTGCCAATGATGCCCCCTGACCCTACCCTCAGCCCCGGCCGGCGGCTGCAGAGGGGTGCCGAGCGGCCTCGGAAACGCGAAAAAGCCCCGTGCCACAAGGGCACGGGGCTCTTCCCAAAAGGAGTTCGGCGGCGTCCTACTCTCCCACAGGGTCCCCCCTGCAGTACC
>NZ_JBFAUP010000033.1:0-41927 GCF_040679335.1 Streptomyces sp. NPDC052299
CCACACCGAACCCGGAAGGCCCTCACCCATTCAAGATCCCTCAGTCGAGACGTGCATCACCCGTCCACAACCTCCCGGGACAGAACACCTAGGGCTGGCCGGACGACTTCACATGTGCGTCCGCCCCGCACGAGACAGCGACGCCGCCACCAGCGCAGCGTGGTTCTGCCGACGAGGCTGGGAAGGACCATGACTGACCGCCAGCATGCGCTCAGAAGTGAAGAAGCAGACGCATGCACGCGGTCTGACTTTTGGCTTCGTCGATTGCTGAGGACAGCGTTTGTCGACCGGTTTCGGAGTCAGTTGGAGATCAACAGGCCCGTAATTGTCGAGCAGAAATGACGGCACCGGAGCGACTGCGGGCGCCTGACGGCCAGCCGCCCGCAAGGGCCGCTGGCCGCCGAAACACGTGGTGGCAGAAGCGAAACTCGGGCTGGCCCCTGGCGAGCCCCAGCTGATCAGGCGTTCAGATCCGCTTGAAGGATCTGCGCACTCCAGGTGTCCACCACGGGACTGCACCGGTAGAAGACGTTCGGCTGCACCGGGTCGCACGTCACCAGGAGAATGTCTCCCTGACCGAGCACAACGTTCTGCTTGGCCTGTGTGCAGCGACCTTTGCGATGCCGCGTGACCTCAAGGTGCAGTGGGTGCGGACCTGGGGGCAAGGGGATGAAACGGACCTTTCTCATACTGGTCCGATCGACGCTGCAGAGCTGGCGCCCACCTTCGGTAACCGACACCAGGCACCACTTGAGTGACATGCTGCGGGGCGGGTCACGCAGCTCCACCTGCAACAGCAGCCCGGTCCGGCCTCGGCGGCGGGCTCTGTGGATCAGATAGCGAGAGCGCCATTTCAACCGGCCCTCGAAGTCGCTATGTACCTGCACCGCAATGTCCCTCACCCTGCCCCCATCTGCCACCCCACCAAGTCCCCCAGACTGCCTCAGGCTGGCACGGACAGGTGAGATCCAGAAGAGCCACGACCGGCAGAGCGTGAGGGCTGAAGCCTGCCGGAGATCAACGGTGACACGGCCCCCACGCTCACGGGAAGTCAGCTGGCCTTGGCCGCCTCCTCCGTTCGTGCGCGAGTGCTGGCAAGGCGGTAGGAATCGGTGCCGGTCTCGATGATCGTGCCGTTGAACGTGAGGCGGTCGACGATGGCCGCGCAGAGATGGGGGTCGGTGAAGGTCTTGGTCCAGCCGCCGAAGGATTCGTTGGAGGCGATGGCGACGCTGTTCTTCTCCTCGCGCTCGGTCAGGACCTGGAAGAGAAGTTCGGCTCCGTGGCGGTCGAGTTCCATGTAGCCGAGCTCGTCGATGCACAAAAGATCAACGCGGCCGTAGCGGGCGATGGTCTTGTTGAGCTGCTTCTCGTCAGCGGCCTCGACCAGCTCGTTCACCAGCTTCGTGGCGAGCGTGTAGCGGACGCGGTAGCCCTTCATCGCAGCCTCGGTGCCCAAGGCGATGAGCATGTGGGACTTGCCGGTTCCGGAGTCGCCGATCAGGCAGAGTGACTGGCTCTTCTTCATTCCGGCGGCGTTCGCGTCATCGACTGCACCCTGCATTGCTGTGGCCAGCTCGGCAAGCACTGGTGGGGTCGCTCCCCTGGCAGGGGCGGTGCCTGGACGCCCAGACGCCGCTCCAACTCCGCCACCCGCACAGTCAACCGCTCATTCACCGCGGCAAGTTCAGCGGCCTGTGCCTCCGCGGCTCCGGCTCGCGCCTCCGCGGCCTCAACCTGCCGCTGGAGCAGCCCGATCACCGCGAGGAGATCCTCACGCGACGCAGACTCCAACCCCGACGACATGACCACGGATCCTGCCGCACCCACCCACCGCCTGTCACATCGTCATGACAGCGACGCTCGACCGGCCTTCTGAATGCTTACGATCACCAACACGGCAGTGACATGAACCCACCCCTGTGATAGCTTCGCAGAAAGCGCTTCCCATCAATCCGGCTAAATTCCACTTAAATTCCGGACAATTCTCGCCAAGAAGGGAAGAAACATGGGGTCCACAGAAGATCTGACCGTAGTGATCAATATAGCGAGCGAAATATTCGACACACAGGTCAGCGCTTCCGACAGTTTCTTCAACCTTGGCGGAAACTCACTCCTTGCCGTGCAGATGGCCACCCGACTCGAAGAATCCCTTCGGAGGGAAGTCGACATACTCGACCTCCTCGCCGCGGAGAACTTCAAAGAATTCACAGAAACAATCGACGGAGGAAGAACCGGGAAAGACTGAAACACATGCCCTCGGCGCCCACCCCGGTCCGCCCGAAAGGCTGATTTCTCATGTCGGTGCAGATCGAAGAAATTTACATCCCAGGGGCACGCGGCAATGTCTCGTCGTCACTCACCTGGGCACAGAGGGCCATGTGGGACACCCTGCAGAGTTTGAGGAATGATCAAGCACGGCTGAACACTCTCCTCACCATTCCGATTCCGCCAGAGGCGGGGGTACCGGAGGGGGTGAGGGCTCTGATTCAGCTGATCGAGGACTGCGAAACACTCAGAACCACTTACTGCGACACCGGTGACCAGCCGACCCAGACAGTCATATCCGACTATTCGACACAAATCGCGATCCATGACATGCCTCCTGGTGATGGAGTGCATGAAGTGACCGAAGAAATGCTCGCAAAACGGATGGACTACAGTTCGACCCCACCTGTCCAAGTGGCCTTCTTCGCCCAGAACAGGGCGCTCCACAGCGTTCACATCGTGGCCAGCCCCCTCGTGGCGGATGCGGCGGGAGGCGCTGTGCTGAGAGCGCGATATCTGCATAACCTGTCGCAGCGCCCGTCGATTCCGGCAGCTGCGCAGCCCCTTGAGCGCGTGGTTTACGAATCCTCGCAAGAAGGACGTGACGCAAATTCCAACGGAATAGCTCACTGGAAAAATCGCTTGTCGGGCCTTTCGTCTCCCCTGATACCACCTTCCAGTAAGGGCGGATCGAAGGACTCGCTCCCTCATTTCACACTCAGGTCCCAAGCCGTACTGTCCTCCGTCGATCGTTTTGCGGTACAGACCAGAAGCCTCAGGTCGGCAATATACTATGGCGTGCTGGCCCGACGCCTCTGCTCACGCTTCGATGTACCACAATGCATACTCCCAGTAATGTCGTCCAACAGGAACAATAATTCGACCGCCGACTACGCCGGAATATTGGCGCAGCGCAGCATCGCACTCTTCGACTCCACATCAGAAGATGGAATCGTGGGCAGCAGGTCCGCGAATCGGGAAATTCTCCGCTCGCTCCAGAACGGGGCATACGACCCGGTCGAGCGCAACTCGGTCGAGAAATCGATCGGCTCGCTCCGGGGGCACGATGCGGATGACTTCCTTTATCATGCGAACTTTCTGAGCGAGCCGCGGGAACTGGATGCGATGAGCCGCCTTCCCGCGAACGGCCGTCGCCACAGTTCCGCAGAACTGGAGGAAGATCCTCCGGTGAGCAGAAGCAATCTTCATTTCTGGATTCAATTTCTTGAAACACAGTCGGACGTACAGATCTCGATGTTCGCCAACCCATCGTGCTTCACGTCGACGGAAATACAAGATTTCCTGACGCTGCTGGAACGGGATCTCGCCACGCTGACGTGCGGCTGACTTCTGTCAGTCGGCGGGCGGGCTGTACACACGTCCGATCCGGCGGATCTCCTCCAGCGGGTAGGGGGTGCTCCTGCTCTCGTACCGAAGCCTGCGGTCGAAGTCCGACATCACTGTGGCGATCGGCGCGTACCGGGCAAGGATCGCTGCGGCCGCCTCGGGCACTCCCGTGGGGCGCTTGCCCTCCGCGAAAGCACGCACCAGCGCGCTGCGGCCCTCCCGGTCCTCCCGCTGATATCCGTACAGAGCGGTGACCAGCCAGTTCACCAGATACGTGGCGGTGTAACAGCGGTCGTAGGTCTGATGCCGGTCGAAGAAGCCGGTCTCGCCCTGCGACAGCTCGAACCGGGAGGAGACGGCAAGGCCGTAGTCCGTGAAGTAGAGGCGACGGCCGTCGGTCAGGATGTTCTCGAAGTGGGCGTCGAAGTGGAGGAGACCGCGGCTGTTCATGAACCCGGTCCCCTCCATCAGGCCCTTCTCCACCATGGCGAGGGCCCGGCAGGTGGCCTCGTCGCCCGATTCGACCTGCCCGCGCAGCCACTGGTGCAGGTTCTGCGGGACGTACTCCAGGAACAACGCGATGCTCGCCGACGACTGCCGCAGCGCCTCGATCCGGCGACGTACCTGCTCCCCGCCGCCCCAGTAGGCAACTGCCCTTTCGATGTCGGCCAGTTGCTCGGGCAAGGGCGTCGAGTCGGGCAAGACCCGCCAGTGGTACAGGAGTGGGAATCCCTCGTGCACCCCCTTGACCACCCAGTCCGTCGTCATGGTGTGCACAGCGAGCTCCCGCCAGGCCCCGAAACCCGGCCCGCCGATGCCGTACTGGCAGAAGACCGGTAGCCCGAACAGGTTCGCTGTGGACCGGTCGTTCTCCGGCCGCAGCTCCAGGTCGGTGAGCGGGACACGCTTCACGAAGACCGTGGTTCCGGCGACGTTCAGCAGAGCCGACTTCCCGCCGTGGCCGAAGCCGATCGGCGCAGCGGCGTCCACGAGCTCGCGCAACCCGCGCTCACCGCACAGAGCCAGCGAGGTGGAGACCATTCTGTGAGTGGTGAGCCGAGCGTCATGTGACATGCCCGGGAATCTCACTACTACCTCCGCCTGGGTTCCGCCGTCGATTCATCGGTGAACCCCGCGTATCTCTTGGCTTCGACAGCCCTCAGCCTTCCGATCTTTCGAACACCACGAAGCTCATGGGCGTTCCGGCCGAAAGGACATCAATGACGCTCAGTCCGTAGTGCTCCGCACATATGGCGTTGGTTATTGCCGCCGCGGCCTTGCCCGTTTCAGCCATGGCCCGACGACAGGCAAGACTGTTCGAGGTGACCTGCTCCGTCTGGGCGAGGCTGGAACGGTTGATTGTCGCCAGCAGCGGGACAGTGGCCGGATGATGATAGATCCTGGAGAACTCCGTAGCACCATTTGCGTTCTGGTCGGGAGCCGCGAGGACCATGTCCGGAAGGGTGGCTATGAACGCCTCGACCGCCTTGAGTTCAGGGTCGAAGAAGAAGGACCGGATCTCCGGATAGGCTCCGGCCACCAAAAAGGCGTCGTGCCTGCCAGCTTTCACGCTCTCCGCAGCCGATTCGAATGTCGGATATCCGATCAGAGCACTCGCCCGTCCTTCGCCGGCCCACTTCATTCCCGCGTCGACACTGCAGGTCAGACCGGCCGGGTCATCGGCCAGTGTAGCCGCGGACCTGTAATGCCCGGCACGGTTCGTCTCACCACGGAAGGCGGGTTCCGGAACGTCCGGCATGTGCATTCTGGTATGCAATTGCTTCACCGATCCCGAGGAGATGGTAACGGAGGGGGATGGACGCGTGCGGAGTCCACTGGTGTGGAAGCTGCCGCACCATTCTTCATGGCACCGTTCGATTCTCACGCAGACAGGTCGGCAGTCATTGCGATGGGGTCTCGAAATCCGCTATCACCCAGGTGGAGAATTCACGCCAGCTGTCGACGCCGCGCACGTGAACGGGGTGGTAGCGGTACGCTTCCACAGCATTCCTGTCCTTGAAGCCTCCGATGGCCGCGTAGTCATACGCTATATTCCGTTCGGCGACATTCCGTCCGCACTCCCATTGAAGTATTTCAGGAACATGATTCGGAAGATCATGAATTTCTGCCTCCGCATGGAGGAAGCGCGGATCGTCGTAGTCCACACCGTTGTGAAATTTGAAGAGCACAACATGCCGGATCATTTATTTTTCGCCCCTTGATCGTTTCGGGTCATTTGAATGGGAGTACCGGACAGCGATCGAGCTCTACGGTCGGCTCTCAGTTTTGGTTTCCGGAAGACAATCAATGACGGAGCGCTCCAATTCTCGGAGAAAATCTACGATGCCGTTCGATGTGAGTGTCGCCGTATCGGCTCGGAGAGTTATGTGGAAGTCCGACGGTGAACCGTGCGCGGCGAGATGGAACCGGTCGTTCTCCACGGGGGTTCCCTCGACGTACTCGTACCGGGACTCGTGCAGGAGACACGCCGCCTGAGACCTGGTGAGTCCCCTTGTGTCGGTCGGAGGAAGGGGATCTGCGGCATGCGTGGCAGCGGGCAGGCTGAGGTTCACCGTGCATGCCAGTCTCGCCCGGATCCCCTCGGGTCCATACGCTTTACTCATGGATTCGGCCAGGTGAACGGGGTCGCACTGCCCTCCGAGAGCGGCCAGCATCGCCGCGCGATGCGTATGGGCAATGAGCTCGCGAGGGGTCCTTCGGGACACGTCGATGGCCACCGGAACACCCTGGACCAGGGTTCCTGGATAGCGCATCGATGCAGGATCGTATCTGTGACTCGCGGCCATGATGAACCCGGTCATGCAATTCTGTGTTCTCTTCGCCACCAGCGCGGCTGCCATGGCGTGAATGACCGATGCGGTACTGACGCCCAATTCCAGAGACAATTCGAGCGATGCCGCACGCACGGCGACGGAGTGCATCGCGAACGTCTTGTAGCGAGGGCTCTCCGGCTGTTGAACGGGTTCCGGGAACGAGCTGTCCGGGAACTTGGCAAGCTCTTCCTCCCAGAGTCTGATTCCTTGGGCCGAACGCCGGAGTGATCTCGGTTCCCCTTCCATGCGTACACGGTCCACCGGATGTGCCATGTCATCGGCCGCCGCTCCTTCCGCGTCGACCGGGTGATCACCCACCAAGGATCGAAAATCTTCCAGAGCGAGTACCATCCCATGACAGTCCATGGCCATATGGAAAGCACAGAGAACGATAAATTTTGGAACGCCGCCTGAAGTCACGACCGCGGCGCGGAAGGAAATTTCGGGCGCCGTGAACGGGATGCTGTTGAACTCCGCCTCGATGATGCCGGCTGTCGATCGCGCGTCCTCCTCGGCGACATCACGTACCTCGACTCGCAGGTTTCCGCTGTCCAGAACCATTTGGTACGGCTGCTCATCGAGCGATACGGAGAATCTGCTGCGAAAGGTTTCATAGCGATTGAGGAGTACACCGAGGGAACGAGATATCGTGTCCAGGTCGCACTGCTCAGGAGTCTGGATGATGTGGCTGTCGTTCAGGTCTGCGTAGTACGGAGCGCGCGAAGAGACGGAGTTCCATATCCAGCGCTGCCCCCAAGTGAGTACGAAGGTTCCTGATCTGTTTCCACTAAATGGAATATTCAGGAAACGTGTCCGGTCGGTCGAGTACACGTCTTGCTCCTCTCTGTTCGGAATGGTGGAGGGCTCAGTAGTCAGAACCCGCGCAGGCCACCTCCGTCCACCGGAACCATGACGCCTGTGAGGTAGGACGCTGCGGGAGACATCAGGAACGCCGCCACCTTGCCGAACTCATCCGGAGTGCCGTATCGACGCAGCGGAATCTCTGCGGAGTTGCGCTCGCGGATTTCCGGGGCATCTCCGGTCAACGTATCTATTTCGCGGGCCCTTTCGGTGTAGATACGGTACGGAAGAAGGCCCACGACCCGGATCCCATGTGGGCCGACCTCGTTCGCCAGGGACTTGGCGAAACCCGCCAGGCCGGGGCGGAGAGCATTCGATATGGCGAGGCCCGGAATCGGCTCGTACACCGAACTGGAGAGAACGAGGGCGATCACACCCCCCTCGGGGAGCTGGTCCACCGCCGCCCGGGCAAGCCGTACCGAGCCGAGGAAGACCGAATCGATCGCCTCCCGCCATTGGGCTTCGGTGATGACGGCAGCAGCTCCCGGCAGTGGCCCTCCGGTACTGATCAACATCCCGTCGAAGCGCCCGAAATGGGAACGTGCCGTTGCTATCAGCCGCTCGGGCGTGGCGGGATCGGCGGTGTCCGCGGCGACTCCGACGGCACTGCTGCCGAGCCGGGCAGCCGATTCCGCGGCCCGCTCGCCGTCGCGCCCCGCGATGACGACTCGCGCGCCTTCGGCGACCAGCTCTCCGGCCGCGGCCAGCCCCAGGCCCCGCGACCCTCCGGTGACCACGAACGCCTTGTCCTTCAGTTCAAGATTCATGGCGATACTCCGCCGTGGCCCCGGTGGGCCGGGCCCCGGCGTTCTGCCCCTTCTCCGAGTACGAATATGTGGGACGGTCGGGGATACGCCGTCCCCTGCCTGCGGTACACCGGCACCAGGACGCTCCCGAGCCGTGTCAGGCGTGTCAGGCGTGTCAGCCGTGCCCACCTGGCCGATCGGCCGGCGAACGGTGATCGGACCAGGCCCGCCAGAGCGTCGCGTAACGACCGTCGATCGCGAGCAGGTCGTCGTGAGTTCCCTGTTCGGTGATGACGCCCTTGTGCATCACGAGAATGCGGTCGGCCGATCGCACCTGGGAGAGCCGGTGCGCCACGACCAATGCGGTCCGGCCCTCCATCGCCGCCTCGGCGGCTCTGTCCAACAGGTGTGCGCCCGCCGAACCGGCCTCCGCGGTCGCCTCGTCCAGGACGACGAACCAGGGATTCCTCAACACAATGCGGGTCAGGGCGAGTTGCTGTACCTGATCCGGCGTCAGTTGATGCCCGTGATCGCCGATGACCGTCTCCAGGCCGTCGGGGAGCGCCGCGACCCACCGGTCCGCCGACGTCATCGCCAGTGCGTCGCGGATCTCTTCGTCCGAGGCCGTCGGCCGCACCAGCGTGAGCGATTCCCGTACGCTGCCGGCGAAGACATGGATGTCCTGGGTCACCAGGAAGACACCTGAGCCGGAACCGGCCCGCTCGGGGCCGTACGGAAGCCCGCCCGCCGTCACCGTGCCATGGGTCGGCCGGAGCACGCCGGCGGCGATCGCGCCCAGCGTCGTCTTGCCGGCTCCGGTGGCGCCGACCAGGGCAATCCGCTCACCGGCCGCGATCCGCAGGTCGACATCGCGCAGGACCGGTCTGCCCGGCGCGTACTGATGGGTGATCCCCGAGAGAACGACCTCTCCCGGGCCGACCGCCGGGGCGGGATCCGACTCCGCCGGCATCGTGGCGATGCCCACCAGCCTGGCCAGCGCCGAGCCGACCGCCTGGAACTGGTCGAAAGTGAAGAGCAGTCCTCCTATGGGGGTGAAGAGACGGAGGAAATAGAGCGCCGCCGCGGTCACCGCGCCGACGCTGGTGAGGCCGTGCCGCACCAGGACGAACCCGAGACCGAGGACCGCCGCCAGCCCGAGAAACTCCGCCAGGTTGTTCCGGTTCAGGAAACGGAGCGTGAGCCGGTACACGGAGACGGAGACGTCCGCGGCCCGGCCGGAGGTGACCTCGATCCGCCGGCGCAGTGCGTCACCCGTCCCGAAGGCCCGCGCCGTCGGAGCGGCGTCGACTCCCACGAGGAGTGCCTCGGCGCGCTCTCCCTGCACGATCCGCTGCTCGCGGTACAAGCGCCCGGAGCGTGGCAGGAACCACCTCAGCCCGAGCACATAGAGCGGCGCCGACGCGAGCATGGCCAGGCCCAGTCGCCAGTCCAGGGCCAGCACGCCCGCGGAGGTGAACACCACCGTGACGGCCGAGCCCAGGACGATGGGAATGACGCCCTTCAGCCCTTCCGACACGGTCCGCACGTCGTCGGAGAGCCGCGAGAGCAGGTCTCCGGTGGAGGCCCGCTCGATCCGGTCCGCAGGAAGCCGCAACGCCCGGACGAGTACGCGCTCGCGCAGTTCGGCCAGGGCCGGCTCGCCCGCCCGCGCCAGCGCAACCGCCGACAGGCCTCCCAGCACCGCGGCCGCCACTGTCGCGAGAGCGATGATCAGCGCCGAGGAGAGGATGGTGTCGCGCCCTGCACGGATGTCATTGACCACGCTGCCCAGCACCCAGGGCGACACGACGCCGGCGGCGCTCGCCAGAACGATGGTGAGGGCCGCGGCCGCAGTCGCCCAGCGGTTCGCCCGGGCCATGCGGCCCAGGAAAGCGAAGGTCTCCCGGTGGGTCGCGATCGGCAGCAGGTCCTGGCTCATCGCAGCACCAGCTCCCGGTACCCGGGCCGGCCGAGCAGTTCCCGATGCGTGGCCTCCGCCACGACCCGACCGCCTTCCACGAGCACCACGCGCTCGGCCTGGGCCAGCAGGGCGGGACTCGTGGTGATGATCCAGGTGGTGCGGGTGCTCATGGCGCCGTGTCTCAGGGCCCGGATGCCGAGCGCGATGTCCTGTTCGGTGACCACGTCCACCGCGGTCGTCGGGTTGTCGAGAAGCAGGATCGGGGGGTCGGCCGCCAGGGCACGGGCCAACGCGATGCGCTGCCGCTGGCCACCGGAGTAGGTCGCACCGGAGGGGGTCACCGGCTGGTCCAGGCCCAGCTCGTCGAGGGCGACGATGTCCTGTGCCGCCGCCGCGCCGATGATGTCCGCCAGACCGGTGTCGCCGTACCGGCCGTCCGGATCGAGATTGCTGCGCAACGTGCCTTCCAGAATTTCGGTGTGATGGGGGTTCACCAGGCGGCGCTCGGCGCGGGCTCGGATGCTGAGGTCGCTTGACGCGACCCCGTCGAGGAGGACTTCGCCGGTCATTTCCTCGCCACGTGTCTCTCCGGCCAGCACGCCCGTCAGAGTGGCGACGACGGCCGGATCGTCCACGACGAGGCAGAGGAGTTCGCCGGGCCGGGAGGTGAGGGTGAATCCGTTCAGCGCGCCGGTGGTCACGTCCTTGAGTGAGATCACCGGTGCCGAGCCGCCCGGCGGTTCCGCGACGCCATCGGCCAGCAGCGGTGGCTTGTGCAGGAACTCGACGATGCGGGAGGCGGAGGCGTACGCGGACGCCACCTGCGCGCCGACCCGGCCGAGCGCCTGGACGGGCACCGCGAGGAACTGGGCGAGGCCGACGATGGCGACCAGTTGCCCGACCGTGATGGCTCCGTCCAGTGCCCGGTGGCCCGCGAGCAGGGTGACACCGGCCAGGAAGACTCCGCTGAGCCCGGTGGACATGCCCTCCAGGACCCCGGAGGAGCCGGCGAGCCGGATGCCCGCGGCCTTGGCGGTCTGGCTTCGTACCCGGTAGCGTGCGGCGGCCTCGTCCTCCGCGCTGATGCCCTTGATGACGCGCAGGCCGCGCACCAGGTCCGCCGCCGCGCCGCTGGTCTTGGCGATCTCGGTCTTCTGGTCGAGGTTGCGACGGGACAGTACGGGCGTGACGAACTGGATGACGGCCAGCACGATCGGCACACCGAGCAGTACGACGAGCCCGATCGCGATGTCGATGCGCAGCAGAATGACCGCGCTCACCAGCACCGCGACCGCCGAGGCGAACGTATAGCCCACGGACCGGGTGAACCCTCCGACGCTCGTCGCGTCGGCGGTGGCCAGGGAGAGGGTGGCGCCGGGCAGGGTGCCGGTCCGTGCGCCGAGGGGCCGAAGGACGTGGTGTGCGATCTCGCCCCGGAGCCGGTGGCTCTCCCCCTGGTCGATCCGGAACGCCTCGGCGGCACCGTAGCGGTACGTGAACATCAGCGAGGCGAAGACGAGGGCCAGCGCACCGGCCGCCCCGGCAAGGTCGACGACGCCACCGCCCGCCACCGCGTGGTCGATGCTCAGGCCCACCACCACGGACACCATCGCCTCGGACAGCTGCCAAGCGGCCAGCAGGACGAAGGAACGTGCCACGCCGGATCCGTTGCGACGGATCCCCCGGAGCAGCAGCCGCGAAGCGGAACCGGGGACCGGTTCCGTCCGCTCCGGCGCAGGACGAGTCGTCGCCTTCGCACGGCGTTCGGGCCGTGCGTCGGCCTGGACATCAGTGATGGATGCCTCTGATGCAGGGCTGTTCATATTGCTCCCGTCGGCTCACGCGTCGGACTCACCGCTTCTGCGCCCGCGCGGCGCCCGGACACGACCCTCCTCACAGCACTCGTCTCATCCAGCCGAAGCCGTCCTCCGCCCGGCCGTGCTGGATGTCCAGCAGGTGCTTTCGCATGGCCATCGTCTGTTTCCCGGGGGTGCCGTCGCCGATGACAAACTCGTAGCCGTCTGCCTTGAAGGCGACGACCGGTGTGACCACCACGGCCGTCCCGACGGCGAACACCTCGGTGATGGTGCCAGCCGCGGCTCCGCGGCGCAGCTCGTCCAGCGTGACCGTCCGTTCCACCGGGGCCAGGCCGAAGCCGGCGGCTAGGGTGAGAACACTGTCGCGGGTCACTCCGTCGAGGATCGTGCCCGACGCGGGTGTGATCAGCTCTCCGTCGGAGGTGACCAGGCACAGGTTCATCGTGCCTGATTCCTCCAGCGTCCCCTCCCCCGCGCTGTCCAGGTACAGGACCTGGTCGCAGCCGTGCTCCCGGGCATCGATCTCCGCGGCCAGCCCCGCCGCGTAGTTGGCACCGCACTTGGCCGCACCGGTCCCGCCCCTGGCCGCTCGGGCGTACTGATCGCTCACCCACAGAGTGATGCCATGGGAGTAGTAGGAGCCCGACGGGGTCGCGATCACCGCGTACACCACCTGCGTGGCGGGCCGGAGACCGAGGAACGGGTCGGCGGCGAACATGAAGGGGCGCAGATACAGGCTCCGCTCGCCGTCGGACGAGGGAACCCAGGACTCGTCCGCCCTGATCAGCCCCTCCACACCGGCGAGGAAGTCCGCTGCCGGCAGCTCAGGCAGTGCCAGGCGGCGGGCGGAGCGGGCGAAGCGGCGGGCGTTGGCCTCCGGCCGGAACAGCCAGACGCTGCCGTCGGCATGGCGGTACGCCTTCAGGCCTTCGAAGATCTCCTGCGCGTAGTGCAGGACAGCGGTCGCGGGGTGAAGGCTGAAGGGTTCGAGCGGGCGGATCCTGTGGTCGTGCCACCCGTCCTGCGCGGTCCATGCGGCCGATGCCATGTGGTCGGTGAAGTGCGAGCCGAACACGGGTTCCGCGAGAATCCTGGCGCGCTCGGACTCCGGCACCGGACGATCGGTCCGGGACAGTGCGAATCCGGCGCTCATGGCCTTCCTCCCGCGGGGGACGTACTGCTGGACGGATCGCTCTGCCCGGCCATGGTGGTGGTCTCGGGCCATGCCGGGTGCGGCACGTCAGTTCCTCTCTGTGACTGCGAATTGGTCGAGGATGGAGCGGTACGTGGCAGCGAGCCTGCTCACGGTGGTCCGCTCGAACATGCTCGTGGCGTAACCGAAGGTGCAGACGAGCTTCTGCCCGCCGTCATTGACCACCAGGCCGAGGTCGAATTTGGAAGCCGGGTCCGCCTCCGCGCCGAGTTCGGGTCCGTGGTGATCGTCCGTGCGCCGGAGAACCCGGTTCGGCGGCCGGTCCGCGGCCACCTCGCCGAAGGCGTTCACGTCGAACCAGACCTGGAACAGCGGGTGGCGGCCGGGATCGGGTGGCAGGTTCAGATGACCGACCAACTGCTCGATCGGCAGTTCCTGGTGTTCCTGCGCTTCGAGCAGGCGAGCCGAGACCTTCCTGATCAGCGTCTCCACCTCGTCCTCGCGATCGATGTCCAGGTCGAGCGCGAGCGAATTGACGAAGTAGCCTATGAGGTCGCGCGTCTGCCAGTGGTTCCGGTTGAACGCCGGAATGCCGACGACGAGGTCGTCACGGTTCGCGAACGCCTGGAGCAACAGGTAGTAGGCGGCGAGCAGCACGCTGAACAGGCCCACGCCCATCTCCCGCGCCAGCCGCCGCAGCGCCTGCGTGGTCTCCTCGTCCAGCTCGATGACGACCTGCCCGCCGCGGTAGTCCCATTTCTCGGGCCGCGGCCGGTCGGTCGGCAGCTCCAGCGGCGCCCTTCCCGCCAGGTGGCTCCGCCAGTAGGCCAGCAGTTCTTCGAGGCGGTCGCCCCTGAGCCGGCGGCGCTCCCAGATCGCGAAATCACGGTACTGAACCGTCAGTTCCGGCACGTCAGGCGAGGCCTGCGTGCCCGCTTCCAACCGGCTGTAGCAGTGGTGGAACGCCGCCAGTTCCTGGAGCAGGAGATCGGCCGACCAGCCGTCGAAAGCGATGTGATGGACCAGGACGCTCACGAACACCCGTGCTGCGCTGCCCTCGCCCTGCCGGTAGAAGGTGATCCGGAAGGGCGCTTCCTCACCGAGGTCGAAATGGTGGGTGGCCTCCGCCCTGAAACCGGCGGCCAGCTCGTCCTCGTCGGTGACGGCGACGTTCCGGATGACGAGCGGAACCTGGTGGTGGTCCAGTACGACCTGGTGGGGCTCGGCCCCCGAGGTCTTGCGGATGACCGTCCTGAGCACCTCATGCCGTTCGTAGATGGCGCGGAAGCCGCGTTCCAGCAGCTCCACGTCCACGCCCGGCAGGACCTCGTAGCGAAGATGGACGTTGTACGCGTCCGTCCCCCGCTCGTACTGGTCGATGAACCACAGCCGTTCCTGTGCGAACGAGAGCGGCTGCCGCGACTCGTCCGAGCGCGGGATCGACTCGATCGGCACGGGCTTGGCGGCCGTGGTGGCGAGGCTCTCCACCAGACCGGCGACCGAGCGGTGCCGGAAGACCGAGGCGATGCTGATGTCGATGTCCCATGCGGAGGTCAGGCGGCCGGCCAGCTTGATCGACAACAGGCTGTTTCCGCCCAGTCCGAAGAAGTCGTCGTGCACGCTGATCCTGTCGGGCGCCATGGCCAGGACGTCGGCCATGATGGTCCGGGCCTCCGCCTCCGCGTCGTTGCGGGGAGCGATGAACCTGCCGTCCCCGCAGCGCTCGGAGACCGCTGGATGGCCGGACAGAGCGTCTTCGATCTCGCCGAGTTCACCTCGTTGCCCGCGCGCACGGGCCCGGAGGTCGTCGGGGCCCAGGTACCGGAGGCTGCCGTCCGGGTTCCATCGCACCAGTTCGCCGGTCTTGTGGAGACGCTTGTTCCCGGAGCGGTCCGGGTGGGCGTCGCCGGGGTCGGCGTCCGGGAGGAAGGGATGGTCGATGAACCGTGCCTCGGTCGGACCCGGCTGGTCCAGGTACCCGGACGTCGGACCCGCACCACCGATGTACAGCTCGCCTACGGCCCCGACGGGGAGCAGCCGGAGTTCGCTGTCCAGCACGTAGGCCGGGCCGGCGGCCGTGACGCCGGTCGCGGGGGCGGCCGTCGGCTGCGTGGCCGGCCCGTCCGGGTTCCGGCGTACAGGTTTCCCGAACGCCTCGTGCCGGACGGCGGTGTCGTCGTACCGCGGCTCGGAAAAGCTCCAGTTCTCCATCACGTCGCGTCGCCCGGCCCGGTCCAGATACGTCAGGTTCGCGATCGAGAGCCGGTGCCGCGCCGGTTCGTCCCCGGCGAGGTCCGCGATCTGCCGCAGAAGGTGCACGTAGGTCTTGCCGAAACTCTCGGCCGTCACCCGGTCGAACAGGCTCGTGGCGTAGTTGACATCGACCTCAAGCTCTTCGCGCGAGTCGTCGACGTAGGTACTGAGATCGAACTTCGCGACCTTGTACACGTCTCGGCTCTCCGCCGTCGTCCGCAGGATCCGGCTCTGCCGTACGCCCCGCCCGTGCCCGGGATGTCCGAAACTCTGCACGCTGAACAGTACTTGGAAGATCGGGTGGCGGCTCGTGTCCCTCGGGATGTCCAGCGCCGTCAGAAGTCGCTCGAAGGGCAGTTCCTGGTGCAGGAGCAGGTCCATGACTTCGCGCGAGGTCGCCCCGATGTGATCGACGACCGTCGCTGTCGGGTCGATGCGCACCCGCAGGGGCAAGGTGTTGACGAAGAAGCCGACGAGATTCTCCAGCTCGGGGTGGTCCCGGTTCGCGACCGGCACACCGACGACGATGTCGTTCTGGTTGCTGAAGCAGCGAAGGGCCAGGTGGTGGGCGCCCATCAGCAGGCTGAAGAGGCTGACGTGCAGCTCCTGCGCCAGCTTTCGCAGCCCGCGCGACACGTCCGCGTCGACGGTGAAGTAGATGTCGTCGCCTCGGTAGTCGATGCTGTCCGGTCGCGGGTGGTCCGGAACAAGATCGAGGCCGGTGCTGTCGAGGAGCTTTCCCTCCCAGAACCGGATGAGTTCATCGACCCGTTCGTCGGTGAGGTACTGCCGCTGCCAGGCGGCGAATTCCTTGTAGCTCAGCTCCGGGGCAGGCGGCGGGCCCGTGGGAGCGGCCCCCGGCGGAACCTGTTCCAGCAGGGCGTACGTCGACGTCAGGTCCTCCAGGAGCACATCGGTCGACCAGCCGTCGAACGCGATGTGATGGATCACGAACGTCAGACAGCGGGCCGCGGGCCGCTCCACCTCGTAGAGCCGCACGTACAGCGGACCCTCGTCCGCCAGGTCGAAGACCCGGTGTACGTCTTCCCTCAGCTTCTCGCGGAAGGCTTCGTGGTCGGGGACACGCACGACGGAGACCGGCGGCACATCGTCCATGTCCCGCACGAGCTGGTACCCGACGCCGTCCGGGGTCTCCTTGATGAGAGTCCTCAGGGTCTCGTGGCGTTCGACCGCCGCGCGCACGGCGGACAGCAGGGTGTCGCGGTCCACGTCGTCGGCCACGCCCAGGACGAGTGGCACGTTGTAGGCATGGGTGCCGCGCTCGAACTTCTCGATGAACCAGAGACGCTCCTGCGCGAAGGACAGCAGCTGGTCCTCCGGCCGGTCGAACACCGTGGGCGTGACCTCGGCCGGCTGGGAGCGCCGGATCTCAAGACCGGCGACGAATCTCCTGACCGTACGGTTCTTCAGGAGGTGCGCGACGGACACCTGGAGGCCGAGTTCGCGGCGCAGCGCCGAGACGAGCTGGATGGACAGGATGCTGTTGCCGCCGAGTTCGAAGAAGTCGTCGTCGATGCCGACCTCGTCCGCGTGCAGCCCGAGCAGTCGGGCGATGGCCTGGCACAGATCGGCTTCGAGCCGCGAGCGGGGCGGTGCGGGCTCCCGCCGAGGGACGAAATCCGGCTCGGGCAGGGCCGCGCGGTCCACCTTGCCGCTGATGGTGCGCGGCAGGGCGTCGATGCGTATGCACGCGGCCGGCACCATGTGCGCGGGCAGCGTCCGCCGGAGGTGGCCGGTCAGCTCGTCGGCGTCCGGGGCACGATCGGCGACGTAGTAGCCGACGAGTACCGTGCGGCCGATGTCCCTGACGACGACAACGGCCTGCCGGATCCCGGGAAGACGGAGCAGGGCCGCCTCGATCTCGCCGAGCTCGATCCGGTGTCCGTAGATCTTGACCTGGGCGTCGTTGCGCCCGACGAACTCCAGCACTCCGTCCGGGAGGAGCCGCACGAGGTCTCCCGTGCGGTAGAGCCTTGAGGGGGCGCCCGCGCCCTCGGTGGCCGACGGCGCGGTCACGAACCGTTCGGCGGTGAGGTCGTCCTTGCGTAGGTAGCCACGGGCCAGTCCGCCACCGCCGATGTGGAGTTCACCGATCGCACCCACGGGCAGCGTCCGCCGGAATTCGTCCAGGACATGGACGGTCTCACCGCCGAACGGCCTGCCGAGGTCGACCGGCAGCCCGCCGCGCGGCTGCGCGTGCCCGTAGAACCGGGACGTGGACCAGATCGTCGTCTCCGTCGGACCGTAGACGTGGACGAGGTCCAGCGAGGCCGCCATCACCCGGTCGAGGAGTTCCGGGTCCATCTTCTCGCCGCCCACGAGCAGCAGCGTGCCGTCGGTGTGCGTCAGGCGGTCCAGCAGCACATCGGACACCGTGGGCGTCACCTGTACGAAGTCGTAGGGCGCGCAGTTCAGGGTGTCCGGGATCCCGGCCGCGAGATCGACGGTGCCGCCGGTGCTCAGCGGCAGACCGTATTCAAGACCGAAGATGTCGAACACGTGATTGGTGAGGCTGCAGGTGCTGACCGTTTCTCTGTCCGCGAAGTACTGCGCGCCCGTCTGGGAGACGAGCAGGTCGAACGACCCGTGTTCGACCATGACTCCCTTGGGGTCACCTGTGGTGCCGGAGGTGTAGAGGATGTACATCAGGTCGTCGGCGGCGGCGCGCGCCACGGGGTCGGCGGGCTCCGAAGCCGCGAGCGCGGCGGCCGTCCCGGGGGTGTCCAGCGCGAGAACCGACCGGGTCCGGTGCGGGTCGCCGAGGCCGGCCAGGCGGGCCGTGTCGCGGTGCGTGGTGAGGACCACCCTCGCCCTGGTGTCATTCAGGACATAGGCGATCCGCTCGTCCAGATAGCTCGGGTCGAGCAGCACGTACGCACCACGCGCCTTGAGCACGGCGAGCATCGAGACCAGGAGGTCGATGCCCTTGTTCATGCAGACGACGACCGGCTCCTGCGGCTCCAGGCCGTGTGTCCGGACCAGCAGGTGCGCGAGCCGGTTGACACGTTCGTTGAGGCACTGGTAGGTGAGACTCTCGCCCTCGCAGTTCACGGCGGTGTGCCGGGCCCGTAGTGCGGCCTGTGTCTCGAAGCGGTCGAGGAAGGTACCCGCGACGGCGGGCTGCGCGGCCGGCGGGTCGAGGAGGCTGGTGACCGCCGCGCGCTCTTCCCCGGTCAGCAGCTGGATCTCCCGCCAGGGCCGGCGGGCGTCCGCGACCACTCCGTCCAGCAGGTTGCCCAGTATCCGCAGCATCCCCTCCCCGGTTTCCGCGTCGAACAGCTCGGCGGCGTACACCAGACGGATCCCGATGCTGTCGGGCGTGTCGGAGACGACCACGGAGAGCGGGTAGTCGAATTTCTCGTACTCGCCCTCCTTGCGCACCCGGAGCGTCTTCTGCCAGCCGTCGGGGCTGATCCTGGGCCAGTTCTCGTAGATGAAGAGCGAGTCGAACAGCCGGTTGGAACCCTCATGCAACGCGGCCAGGTTCACCGTGCTCCGGGCGTTCAGCTCATTGATCCGGCTCTGCACGTCGTGGAGGGTGTCGACGATCAGCTCATCCGGAGCACCGGCCGTCACCACCAGCGGCAGGGTGTTGATCAGCAGTCCAACCGTACGGTCGATGTCGTTGGCCGGGATGTTCCGGCCGGAGACGACGACGCCGGTGATCGTCTGCCGCGATCCTCCGTAGCAGGCCAGCACCTTGTGCCACAGAGTGAGGAAGAGCGCGTTCGACGTGATCCCCGCGTCCTGTGCCAGCCTGCGTACTTCGCCGAGCAGTTCTCCGGACACGGTGAGAGAGGTCTCGCGCCTGTCCTCGACCCGCCGGACTTCGTCGGTCCGCACACCGGCTGCCCGCGCCGCGGAGTTCAGCAGTCCCCACAGATTCATCCGGTCCTCGTAGCCGGAGAGGTACTCACGCCAGTACCCGACGTGGTCCCGGTGGTGCTCCTGGAGGTACCGCTGTGCCGCCCCGTAGCCACGATCGGGGGTGGCGTTCACCGGGGTTCCGGCGAGCAGCGCCTGGTAGCTGTCGTGCACGAAGCCCAGCAGGACGGTGATGCTCCAGCCGTCCAGGATCGAGTGGTGATGGCTGAACAGGCAGCTGTAGCGCCCGTCCCCGAGCCGCACTAGGTGGATCCGGAACAGCGAGCCGCCGTCGAGGGCGTAGGGCTCGGCCCGGTCCGCGTCCCGTATCCCACGCAGTGACTCGGCCCGGCCGTCGGGGGGCTCGCGGCTCAGGTCGTAGTAGCGCCAGTCCACAGCACCCTTCGCGTCGATGACCTGGACCAGTTCGTCCTGCCATCCGAAGCGCAACCGCAGGCTCGGGTACTTACGCTGTGCGCCCAGCCACGCCTCGTGCAGGAGCCGCGGATCGATCTCGGTGTCGTAGCTCCACACCATCTGGACGTTGTAGGCGTCGTCGGTCCCGTGCTGCGTGACGGCGTGGTAGATGAAGCCCTGTTGCAGGCTGTTGGCCAGGAAGACTCCGTCGATCTCGCGATCGGCCTGGAGTGCGTCGAGGTACTCCGAAGAGATGACGTGGTTCACGTCGGACGGTGTGAGGTACGTCCGCCCCGCGCCCGACAGCGCCTCGACGAGCCCGACCAGTGACTGCTCGAACCGGTCGGCGAAGTGGTCGCCCATCTCCTGCCCGAGCTTGTTGACGATGGAGAAGGTGAGCCGGCCGTCAACGACCCAGCCGTTGATCGTCATGATGTTGCCGTCGTGGTTGGCCGGGTGCACGGCGGCGCCCACGTGCTCGCGGGTGATCCGCCAGCGAGTCTCCGGGCTCGTCGCCTCGTCGTTGTCGAGCTGCCCGAGATAATTGAAGTTGATACGCGGCAGCCGGCTGTCGTCGTACCCGTACAGGGCGCCGTATCCGATGCCCTTCGCCGGGATCGCGCGCAGCGTCTCCTTGATGTCGCGCAGGTCGGCGAGGAGGTCCGGCCCCGCGCAAAGCCGCACGGGGAACATCGTGGTGAACCAGCCGAGCGTGCGCGACACGTCCAGCTGTGGGCCGATCTCCTCGCGGCCGTGCCCCTCCAGGAGAATGTGGTGGGTCGCCTCGCCGGTGAGATCGCGAAGGGCGTGCGAGAACGCGGTGAGAAGAAGGTCGTTGATCTGGGTGCGGAAGGTGTGGTGGCTCTCTCGCAGCAGCCGACGGCTGGTGTCCTGGTCCAGCGTCAGCTCGGACACCGTCCGCGTGTCCTCGCTGATCACAAGGCCGCGCAGGACCTCGTCGCCCTTCCGGCCGATCCCCTCGACAGCCTGCTGCCAGTACTCCCGTTCGGCTGCCTGCCCGTCCGCGTACTGCTGGACGGCCGCGCTCCACTGCCCGTAGCCGCTGCCGAGCGGAAGCAGAGCACGGCCGTGGTAGAGCGCCTCCAGCTCGTCGGCGAGGACGCGCCAGCCCACGGCGTCGACGATCAGATGATGGCAGGCGACGAACACCCGGGCGCTGCCGTCCGGGAACCCGTCGATGTAGCCGACGCGGTAGACCGGGCCGCTGCGCAGGTCGAAGTCGCTCTGCCACGCGGTGAGGAGCTCCTGGAGGTCCTCGTTCCCGGCGGCCGATGCCAGGACCAGGTCGGTGGGCCGGAAGCTGTCCGTGTGGTGCTGCGTGGGCTCGCCGTCGGGTCCGTACCGGTATCTGAGGCGGAAGGCACCATGCCGGTTTCCGAGCTCGTGCACGGCCTGTCGGAGCCGGTCGGGTGCCAGACGCGGGGTCGCCACGAGGAACGCCTGGTTCCAGTGGTCCGGACGCGCGAACTCCCGGTCGAAGAACCACTTCTGGATCGGCAGGAGCGGTATCTCGCCCGCCGGCGCCGCCGGCTCGCTCACCACTTCGCCGTCGGTCCGGGCACCCTCGCCCAACTCGCGTGCCAGGAGTGTGCAGAAGGACTCGACGGTGGTGTGACCGAGTACGTCGTTGACCCGGAGGTGGACACCGAACCTTCGGCGCAGCCTGCTGAGCAGCTGGATGGCGACGATGCTGTCACCGCCCAGTTTGAAGAAGTCGTCGGTGATCCCGACCGGTGCTCCGTCGCGGCCGAGCAGCTCGGACCAGATCCCGCAGACCTCACGTTCGAGGTCGGTACGCGGGCTCACCCATGTCTCCCGACTGAACTGCTCCGGTTCGGGCAGGGCGTTGCGGTCCACCTTGCCGTGCGAAGTCAGCGGAAGGGCGTCGAGAAGCACATACGCGGCAGGCACCATGTAGGGCGGCAGTATGCCCTTGAGGTACTGCGCCAGTTCCTGCTCCGAACATCCGAACTCACCGGCCACCACGTAGGCGACCAGCGCACGCGACCTCTGTTCGTCCCCGACGGCGCAGGCGACGACGACCGCCTGCTCCACGTCACCGTGGGCCTGGATCGCATGCTCGATCTCACCGAGCTCTATACGGAATCCCCGGATCTTGACCTGGTCGTCATTGCGGCCGACGTACTCGAAGTCACCGCCGGGAAGTCGGCGTACGAGGTCGCCCGTCCGGTACAGCCGGTCACCGCGGCCGGTGGCAGCGGGGACGTCGTGATCGTCCTGTGCCGGGAGCGGGTTCTCATGGAACCGGTCGGCGGTGAGTTCCGGTTGGTGCAGATAGCCCCGGGCCACGCCGGCCCCACCGATGAACAGCTCCCCCAGCTCGCCGACTCGCGCCGGCCGGCCGTCGGGCCGTAGCACGTGGCCCTGGCAGTTGTCGTAAGGACGGCCGATGTTCGGAACCTCGCCGGCCGGCAAGGGATGGACCACTCCCGCGCATGTCCCCACGGTCGCCTCGGTCGGGCCGTACTCGTCGTACACCGTCAGGTCCTGCCCCGGCCGGGTGCGGATCCTCTCCAGTACCGCCGGTTGCAGCTTCTCCCCGCCCAGGATGACGGTTCGGACCCGGGTCCTGTGCAGCCCATCCGCGATCAGAGCGAAGTAGCCGGGTGTGAGTTTGACGAACGTGACGTCGTTGCCGACCAGGAACTCCTTGTAGGCGTCGATGTCCTGGACCGGCTTGTCGTGGACGGCGACCCGGCCGCCCAGCGCGAGACAGGCAAGGGTCGTTGTCACCGTCAGGTCGAAGCTGATGGGGGTCGAGTAGTCGCAGGTGTCGGCGGCGGTCAGACCCAGGTGTGCGCCGACGTTCCTGACGTAGTTGACGACGGATCGATGCTCGACCATCACGCCCTTGGGCCGGCCGCTCGTGCCCGAGGTGAAGATGACGTACGCGAGTTGGTCCGCCGTGGCGGGGGCCCACTGCGCCGGCCCGTCCGACGGAAGCGGCGGCCGGGTGAGGATCTCCTCGTCGACGGTGAGGACCTGGACATCGCCCGGGACGGCGGTCCGGACGACGTCCGCCAGGCGTGCCTGGTGGATGCCGTCCGTCAGCACCACCGGGCAGGCGGTCTCCGTCATGAGGAGCGCGATCCGGTCGTTCGGGCTGTCCGGGGAGACCGGGACGTAGGCGCCGCCCGCCTTCAGGACCGCGAGCATGCTGACGAGGACGTACGAGCTGCGGTCCAGGCACAGCATCACCAAGGACTCAGGACCCACCGCATGTGCATGCCTCAGGACGCGGGCCAGTGCGTTCGCCCGGTCGTCGACCTCCTGATAGGTCAGTTCCACATCGCCGTAGGTCATGGCGACGGCCGCAGGCTGTTCCCTCACCTGCTCCTCGAAGAGGTGGTGCACCGTGGTCCCTGCGGTCCGGGCGGATTCATCGTACGAAGGGCGCATGTACAGATTTCCTCAACGGTGGGAGGCAACGGTCTGCGGACGAGTCAGGAATCGAGCGCTGGGAAATACGACTTGCGATCGCCCGCTCGTCGAATATCGACCGTGCAGCAGTGGAAGCTGCCACCGAAGTGATAGACGTTGGCGAAAGGAATGGCGATCACGCGGAACCCGAGCGACTTGAAGAGCTCGATCATTGGCTTCTCCCGCTCCTCACAGATGATCGTCTCCTCGTTCACGTTGAAGACGTTCATGGAGATCCAGTTGCTGATCTCCGGGGTTCGGTAGAAGCTGCCCCGCACCGAAGGCTCCGCGGCGACCACCCGCCAGCCGTTCTCCTCGAAGAACGCGATCGTTTCGCCGACCGGAGGGCGTTCCGGGTTGAACATGATCAGACCGGGACGCAACGGCACCATCGTCGCGTCGATGTGCTGAGGGTGCGGGTCACGGAAACGGACCCGGTGGAGGCGATATTCCGGACCGAGATGCCTGGCGAGCCACTGTGCACCAAAATCATTGGTCACGATGTCCGGCTGGTAGAAGATGTCCTTCCCCATCCGGATGAAACTTGCGGCGTCGAAGGAGGGCTCCAGACCGGTCAGAGACGGGTGTTCGTCCGCGTCGAACGGGCCATCAGCGATCGAGAAGTCCTGAACGTACATCTCGTCAGCCATGCTCGGCTTGGGGGCCGCCGTCCACCTGGCACCCTGCCTGAAGTATTCCCGGACCAGTTTCCGGTAGGGCAGGTACTCGAAGAATCGGCTCCGCATGGCCATGGGCGCCTCGATGATCTCGTCACCGACAACAAGCAGAACGTCCCGCGGGCACGCACTCGTGTTCTGACTGCTCACCTGGAACGAGGGCGTCTTCACCTCGGTCATGAAATCCGTCGGAGTGGGCCGGCGCACAATGACGTTCTCGCTCTCCAGCACCTTGGCGAGATTGTCGAGTTGAGCGGTTGCCGCCTCGATCTCCGCATCGCTGCGTCGGGCCGCCTTGAACTCCTGCTGTGCCGGGTTCGGGAAATACGGGCGCAGAGCGGGTTCGAACCCCATGCTCGCCGAATTCGCGACGCTTCCGACGATCACTTCTTCGAGCGGGTCCCATCCGTTGTACGAATTGACCACCGGCTGCGCGGAACCTTCGACGCTGTCAGCAGACATATTGGATCCCTTCGTTGATGTGCGCTGGACACTGAAAAAGAGCTGAACTCTCGGTCGAGTCACCGGCCGGCACCGGTGCATCAGCTCATGGCAACGACGGTCTTACGATCTCCTTGATACGGGTTGCGGCCGTGCGCGAGCAGGAGGTTGTCCAGGATCATGATGTCTCCCCGACGCCAAGGGACAACCGTCTTTTCCTTTTCGTACACGTCGCGAATATGTGCCAGCACCTCGGATTCAATCGGATCGCCATTCCCGTAGAACGCGTTTCGAGGTACGTTCTCGATCCCCAGCTCACTGACGAGCGATCCCCGCTCGCTCTCCGCCAGGGCGGAGATATGGAAGAGATGCGCCTGGTTGAACCAGACCATGTCTCCGGTTCGGGGGTGCCGCATGGACGCCTGGCAGTGCTGACGAGTGCTCAGGGCAGGGCCGTCGGACCGCCATTGGAATTCGATTCCGTGCGCCTCGCAGTAGGCTTCCACTTCTGCCCGGTCAGCAGTCTGGAATACTTCTTGCCAGCTCAGGTCGATGCCGTCGGTGAAGTTTCTGACATAGCGGACACCCGTGCGTTCGAACTTCTCCCGCACCGCCGGGTCGATCTGCTGGTATACGCGGCGACTGTCCGCGGTAGGGGTCTCTCCCCCCTGGCCGGCGGCCACCGCGCAGTAGAAATATATCCGGCTGGGCCACGAGTCCGTGTAGGAGTTCTCGTTGTGCAGAGGTATCGACTTGTCCGCCGGATATTCCGTTGCGGTGTAGAGCTTCCCGCCCACCTTGGTCCTGGGAGTGGAGCGATGGACGTATTCAAGAAGGTCTGGAGTAAATATCCGGACTGCCCGGTTGAATTCAGAAACCGCGTTCAACCCGAGGTCACGCAGGATCACACCTCCGCAGGTGACGACGAGATCGTCGATTGCAGATCGGTTTTCCTCAAGCCATTCGAACGGGTCCACGCCCGCCCTGGGCGGCCGCAGCAGTACAGGACCGCGATCCCCTGAGGGATTCAGATCCTCTGAGGGCTTCATCTTCAATCCCCAAATCCACAGTCAGCACAGCGAAGACATCGATGTCGAATATCGCGGGCGAAGAGCACGGCGAGCTCCGCCGGTACTCCGGATCGGAATCGGGCTTCGCCGTTTCGAAGTGTCTGCGAAGACATCCGGTGTGCCCTTCGTGGAGCGGTGAAGCGGACCCGCCGACGGTAAGCGGTTGCCATCGACCGAGTCAACGGCTCCGCCACCACATTGATCAATTATCCGATTTGAGAGCTTCGACGCCCGGATAGCGGCTGCGATCGAGTCTGAATTCTGGGCTCAATTTGCGCTATAGCCGCATGAGAGATCAGCTTTGCTCATGAAATAGACAAAAGAGGTAAACGGCTCGTATCATGACAAATTTTCCCGTGAGCCGGAGCTGAACCCGAGTCATTGACAGTGCTGTCGGTAACCGCTTACCTTGCTGCCATTCGCCTCATGTATGCCTTGGTGGATTCGGTGCCGCTATCACCGCCAAGGGTCCGGTAAATCCTGATGGAACAGCGCATGCCGGCGGACGCGGTGCCTCGCACAAAGCGTTCCCGGATTCCCAATCTCAAAGTCGCTTCGGGTCGAAGAGCACAGAGTGGCGAACCGGAAGACCGAATTGCTTGACTTCTAATGAAGTTCCTCGGCTGGGCATCCCGACGAAGCGGGATGGCTGCCGAAGGAACGCAAGGAGCGGCCGGAAGATTGTTCCCAGGGGGACCGGGCTCCGGAAAAGGCAGCTGCCGATGTCGCGGCCGGAGCAATGCTGGACGCCTACCGTTCATTCGGGGACATTCACACGCTCACCGCGGCGGGGGTCCGAGACCATTCCATCCGGAAACCAGGTCGCTACGCGATCAGAAGGGTGCGACTGATCAATGCTTATTTGTGGAGTAAAAGCATCGCATGATGGCGGGGTTGCAGTCATCGAAGACGGTCGCCTCCTTTTCAGCGTCGAAACCGAAAAGCTGAACAATGGAGAACGCTACAGTTCCCTCGGGGACGTCGGCCGGGTGGCCGAAGTACTGGCCACCGAAGGACTTTCGCTGGCCGATGTGGATCAGTTCGTCGTGGACGGGTGGTATTCGCAGAGCGACGAGGGCGTTCCGGCAGTAGAACTCGGCGATGGCGATCGTGAGGTGCGGCTGCGAGTCGCCCCGTACGTCGAAGGACCGGGCGATGCCGGTGTTCTGCAGCGCCACACCTTTACCAACGAAGCCTTCGGCGGTGCGCGAGGCTATGCCAGTTATACCCATGTGGCCCACCACCTCCTGGGGGCCTACTGCTCAAGCCCGTTTGCCGCACGGAGGGAGGACGCGTTCGTCCTGGTCTGGGACGGAAGGATCGTGCCTCGTCTGTACCGGGTGCAGGCGGCCACCCGCGAGGTTTCCCTGGTGTCGGCACTGATGCCCGTCACGGGAAACAGCTTTGCGGATTTCAGCGCACACTTCGGCCCGTTCCGCCGTGACACCAGTGGAATGTCGCCGGAACAGCAGATACGTCATCATCTCTCCATCGCCGGAAAGGCGATGGCATACGCCGCCCTGGGGGATGTCGAGACTTCCGCCTTCGCGGTCATCGACGATATAATCGTAAGGTTCCCTGACATTACCACCGAAAACGCCGATGTGCTGGGTTCTAAACTCTCCTCGAATCGCGACGAGCTGATTCCCGGCCTGTCCGACGCGGATATCATCGCAACGTATCAGGCGTACCTGGGTCGCAATCTTATCCAGCGACTCATCAGTGTGGTGGAACGACGCTTCCCTGGCGGTGGCCGGAATCTTGTACTGAGCGGTGGCTGCGCACTCAATATCAAGTGGAACACCGCTGTTCGTAGCAGCGGAGTATTCCAGGAAGTATTTATACCGCCCTTCCCCAACGATGCGGGAGCAGCTATCGGTACGGCTGCCTGTGAAATGTTCCGGCGCGGACGCATCGACCTGGATTGGGAGGTCTTCAGCGGGCCGGCGATCGCCGTGGGCGAACTCCCTGCCGGGTGGCGGGCCGAACCGTGCGATGAGCGGCAGCTGGCCGGCATTCTGCACGCGGAAGGTGAGCCTGTGGTGGTTCTTTCCGGGCGTGCGGAGCTGGGCCCGCGCGCGCTCGGCAATCGGAGCATCTTGGCGACCGCGACCGACCCCCGGATGAAGAACCGGCTCAATGCCATAAAGAACCGGGCCGACTATAGGCCCGTCGCGCCCATTTGCCTGGAGGACCGCGCTCCCGAGGTCTTCGAGCCCGGCACACCCGATCCTTATATGCTGTTCGAGCACCGTCTCCGTCCAGAATGGGCCGAACGCGTTCCGGCTGTCATACATCTGGACGGTACGGCCCGGCTTCAGACCATCTCGCCGACACTGGACTCGGCCACCGCCCGTATTCTCGCCGCATACGCAGAGATAAGCGGGGTGCCGGTGCTCTGCAACACCAGTGCAAATCTGGAAGGGCGGGGGTTCTTCCCCGACGTCGAATCGGCGGCACGATGGGGCGGAACTCGATACATCTGGTCTGACGGTGTCCTGTACACCGGCCACGGCACCGGCGAGTAGGAATCTTCGCCACAGGAGAGCGACTGGTTCGCTTCGCACTTTTTATGCGTGCGAGAAATGCTCATTCCGCCCTGAAGTATTTGTGAGGTTGCCTTGAAGATTTCCGAACTGAAGTTCTTGTCGAGCGAAGAGCAGAACCGGGTCGTTGCCCTGGGCAGGGGTGCTGAACACGAGGTTCCGTTCGAGAAGACGATCCCCGATGTGTTCCGGGAACAGGCAGCGGCCTCTCCCGGTGTCCCGGCGGTGGTGTTCGGTGAGGACCGGCTGACCTACCAGGAACTGAACGAATGGTCGGACAGGGTGGCTCATGGACTGATGGAGGGCCACGGGGTAGGACCGGAACGCCTCGTCGCTCTGTGCTTCAGCCCGAGTATGGAGATGACTGTCGCCATCATCGCGGTGTGGAAGGCCGGCGGCGCATACGTCCCCATCGATCCGGAGACACCGGACGAACGTGCGCGATACATACTTGAGGACAGCGCCTCGTCCGTGGTCCTGTGCGGCGAGGACCACCGCGGACGGATGGAGCGGTTGGTATCGCCATCAGGCAGTACGGCGGTGAGAGCACTCGATGGTCCGTGGGATCGCCATCATCCGCGGGATGGCCATCAGCAGGACAGCGGTCGTCCGGTTCCGCAGTGCGCTGATCTCAGTGCTGCTGATTCCGCTTACGTCATCTATACCTCTGGGACGACCGGCACCCCCAAGGGTGTCGTGGTCGAGCAGCGTTCCGTGGTGAATCAGGTGTGTGTCAGCAGCACCCGCTACGGAATGACGAGCCAGGGCAGCGAAGTGGTGCTGCAACTCCTCAACTACGCGTTCGACGGCGGCGTGTACCCCATGATCCTCGCCTTGCTCACGGGAAACACGTTGCTGCTGGCACCCAGCGAGTTGTGGACACGGAGCGAACGGTTCACCGAGTACCTCGGGACGCACGGGGTCACGCACATCAACGCCACTCCGACCCTCTTCAAACACGTCGGCCTCGGCGAAGTACCCAGCCTGAAGCGTCTGGTGGTCGGAGCCGAGGCACTGGATGTTGCGTGCTTCCACGAGATGACACGGGCGAACAAGGTGCCTGTCTTCAATGAGTACGGGCCGACGGAAGCCACCATCTCAACCGTCTCGCAGCGCGTGCGCGAACTCGATCTGGCGATCGGCCGCCCCCATGACAACGCACATGTACTGGTGCTGGACGAAGCGTTGCGACCGGTCCCTGTCGGTGCCATCGGAGAGGTCTGCCTCGCCGGTCCGGGCCTGGCACGTGGCTATCTCAATCAGCCGGCGCTGACCTCGGATAAGTTCGTCGCGAACCCGTTCCAGACCGATGCGGAGATCGCCGATCCGGCCCATGGCCCCCATGGGCGAAATCACCGCCTCTACCGGACCGGAGACCTCGCGCGTTGGCGCTCGGACGGAGTCCTGGACTACGTCGGCCGCAACGACTCCCAAATAAAGGTCAGAGGCTTCCGCGTCGAGATGGCCGAGATCGAGGAAGTCATTCGCTCGTATCCGGGCGTGCTGGACAGCGTGGTACTGCCCGGTGCCTCCGGTGATCGTCAGGCAGAGGGCGGCAGCGTCGACAGCCTCATCGGCTACTACGTCGCCGAATCCCCCCTGGATGTCACGGGGTTGACACTGCATGTGGGACTCAGGCTGCCTTCCTACATGGTGCCCCAGGCGCTGGTGCAGATCAGCGAGCTCCCCATGACGGTGAACGGAAAGCTTGACATCCAGGCGCTGCGCGATCTCCAGCCCGATTCACGCGGCACCGCCCTTGCCCCGCGGACGGAGCTTGAGAAGCAGCTGCAGACCCTCGTTGCGGAGATCATTGAGGCCGAGCCGGACACCATCGGGATGGAGGACGACCTGTTCCGCCTCGGCCTCAACAGCATTCTGGTCATGAAGCTGATCGCTCGACTCGAACATGATCTGCAGATCGAAGTCAGCATCGCATCGCTGTTCACCTACCCGACGATCAAGGAGCTCGTAGCGAGTCTCGATTCTTCCGATAGCTGAGAGGGCACTTGATCTAGGCGTATTGCCCTGTATGCCCCAGTAGGTTCCTCGCCAGGTTGGCGTGGTCTCGTCCGTTATGCGCTTGGTGAGGTTGTCGATCGAGGCGATGTGGATCATGGCTTCGGAGCTGCTGGTGAGGGTCTCGTAGTCGCGGGCGAGTCGGCGGTGCATCATGATCCACCCGATACTCCGCTCTACTACCCAGCGCCTTTTCACCACGTGAGATCCGCGCTTCTCCGGGTTTCTGTTGACGACTTCGACGTCGATTCCCAGACGGGCGCCGTGCTCGACGACGGCGTTCTTGAAGCCGGTGTCGACCCAGCTCTTGGTGATGGTTGGGTACTTCGCCTTTGCCTGGTCGAGGAGGCGTATTCCCATGGCGTTCTCGGAGAGGGCGGCGCTGGCGACGGTCACGGCGAGGATGAGGCCGATTGTGTCGGTCAGGATGCCTCGCTTCCGGCCGACGATCTTCTTCGCAGCATCGGTACCCTGGCCGGTCAGGGGTATGTCGGTGGAGGTCTTGACGCTCTGGGTGTCGATGACGGAGGCGGTCGGCTCGGGCTTGCGGCCTTCCTTTGCGCGGGCGAGTCCGGCGAGATCGTAGTTGAGCTGGGTGAGGATTCCTTCGTCGCGCCAGGCGGCGTAGTAGAAGTAGACGGTGCCGTGGCCTGGGAAGTCGTGCGGGAGATACTTCCAGGGGATTCCGGTGCGGTTCAGATAGAGGAGTGCATCGAACACGTCACGCAAGTCGACTTTGGCCGGCTTTCCTGTTGGCCGACGTGCGAGTCGGGCGTTTCGCCAGGCCGTCAACGTCGGCTCGATCAGGGCCCATCGGGCGTCGGACAGGTCACTGGGCTACGGCTTGCGCTCGCTCACGGCACAGCGTGATCATGAGCATGGCGGAGGGCTCGGTTCCGCTCGAAGTCGGGCGGTTCCAGGGCATTTTCAAATCAGACGGGTTTCCGAGTATGGAAGCGCATGAGATGGACAGCCGGGTGCACGGGATGACGGAGAACGTAAGACTGCTAACCGGGTGAAGGCGCCCAAAGCGGGGCACGGCCAAGACTCGCATACCGGACGAACCCTACGTGAACGCCCTCTGAGCACGGTTAGTTGGTGCGCGGTGTAGCACGGCACACTGTGGCACATGCCACCTTCCGACAGTGTGCAGCGCGCACGCCGTGACCTCGGCGCCAGGCTCCGTGCGCTGCGTACCAGCCAGGGCGTCACCGGCGAGACCCCAGGTGCCGCCTGCGGCTGGAGCTCCTCCAAGATCAGCCGAATCGAGACCGGATTCAGCGGCATCACCGCAACCGGAATCAGAGCTTGGACCGCCGCGTGCGGCCAGCCGGAGGCGGCACCGGAACTGATCGCGATCGCCGAGGGCATCCAGCACATGTACCTCGAATGGCGCGAGATGGAGCGCGCGGGCCTGGCCAAGGCCCAGGAGCACGTGATCCCGCTCTGGGACGAAACCGAACGGTTCAAGGCGTACGCCATCGACTACATCCCCGGCCCCCTGCAGACCGAGGACTACACCCGAGCCGTCCTCGAAGGGATCCGCACCCGGCGCGGCCTCAGCGGCGACGACCTCGCCCAGGCCGTGCTGACCCGGGCCGCGAAGCAGAAGTACTTCAAGAGGGCGACCTTCCGCATCGTGCTGGAAGAAGACGTCCTCTACACCCGCTACGCCGAGCCGGCCGTGATGCGCGACCAGCTCGCCCGGCTCATACAGTTCGCCGACTACCATCCCTCCCGATCACGTCGCGACGTGGGATCTCCCGCAAGACCAGGCAACACCGGCCGCGGCTCGCGATCTGGTCCGCACACAGCTCAGAGCCTGGGGGGCGAGCGAGGAGACAATCGAGGGCACTGAGCTGATCGCGAGCGAACTGGTCACGAACGCCGTTCGCTACGGCACCCCTCCGCTCAAACTCCGCCTCCTACGCGACCGGACCCTTACGTGCGAGGTCCACGACTCAAGCCCCGCTTCCCCCCACTTGCGTCACGCTCGTGCGAGCGACGAGGGAGGCCGCGGTCTGTTCATCGTCTCCCAGCTCGCGACCCATTGGGGCACCCGGCACGGACGTGACGGCAAGGTCTTGTGGACCCAACAGAAACTCACCCTCGATGAGAGCGCTTCAGACCGGGGGCCGAATAGAGCTGTCTGACGACTGACCCGCCGGCCTTGTCTGCCTAACGTGGGACACAAACGACCCGCGCGGGGCGGTATCCATGCACGGGGCAGTCCGACTGCGGCGCCGAGGCCACGGATGACCGGGGGTGTGGACTCGCAGGTCAGCCGTCGGTCCGGGTTGGGCGGAGGAGCAGGAGAGCGATGCGGTCGTGGCCGGGGCCTCCTGCCTGGCGTGATGGCTGAGGCCGGGGTAATCCGGCTGACCGGCATGCCGAGGACGGAGGCCGGGCCTTGCCCCGAATCTTGGACACGGGTTATGCGGCTTGTACCAGCGTAGTTGGTGTGTGCTGGAGGGCGTTCTCGAAGGCGATTGGTGATTGTTGGCCGAGGCGTGAGTGTCGGCGTCGGATGTTGTAGCGGTGGAGGCATCGAAACGCGTCCGACGATGCACCTCTTCCGAACGGCGGTCGCGGGGACCAGCCAGCGGTTCCTTACGCCAAGCCTTGTGCGACCCCCGCCTCTCGCTGCAGCACCGCTCACGTCGGCGGTCAACGCAGGGAGTCCTCGCCACTGTCGGCGCGGCCACGACCGGCCCGGTCCTCGATATACCGGGCGAGGAACCGCGCGAGCCCGCGTTCCGCGCGAGCGAGCAGATCCGGGGAGGGGGCGCCATAGGCAGGCGCCTGGAGGCCGCGCACCTTGGGAGCCGGGACAGTGGTGCCCGTGGATCCGCGCATGCGGCGCCGCCTCTCCATCTGGTGGTGCGTCCGACGCTACGCAGCAACGAGGCAGGCCCTCAAGGAAGTTGCAGAAACTTGCAGAAATTCACTCCAGGGTGTCGTGTGCGGCCTGGACGAGGGCGTGGGCCTCATCGCTGTGCACGGGTGTGGGCATCCTTCGCCGCCTGCCGATACGGAATCGAGGTACGCGATGTGAGCTGGCTTGGTTGACCTGTCCCCGCACGTCGAGTTCCCCGCTCGGGGAGACGAGGAGGCCTTCCGGCTCCCGCAGCTTTTCCCCGGTTCTGAGACCCATCAACTGCGGGACGAGTTCAAGGCGCTACTGGATCTGGGAAAGCGTGGGGCTCTGATCATGTCCTCGAACGGGCGCCTCCACCACGCCCAAGGCCGGTTCCCACGCGGCGACGCAAGCGCCGCCCACCGGGCTCTGTCACGCTCCGAGTGTGAGCGCTTACCTATCTTCAAATAGCTGAGACCATAGTAAATGATAGTAACTTTCGACGACCTCTTGTGATCCGACAGCAATCGCTTACATGCTGACGTAACAGCTCACCCACCACTTCGGTGCCGTGACCAAAGGAGTTACCGATGCGCTCTACCCACAGGCCCTGCGTCTCGCCGACGCCCCCTTCCGAAGCACACCGTCGATGCCATCTCGCAGGAGCCGCCCGCGCTCCCGCCGCACCCGGGAATCAACACAGTCACCGAGACCCACGGCGGCCGCCCGGACCTGAACTTCGCCATCACCTTCAACTCCGCTACGGCCGCATGCCCTCGTTCGGACTTCGCCGCACCAGCGAGGCGTCGTTCCGGCCGGAGCTCGACGGGATCGCGGGTGGAGCCCACCTCTACTGCGGGCGACAGGAAGTCTGTTCACACTGGACGCCCTTGTGTGAGCCGAGGGCCTGACGCCTGCCCAACGATCTCGCGATCGGCCCCACCACCAGCGGTGGCTGCACCACGCGACACAACCGCCGCTCTTGTACGACCGCGGGGTCTCACCCGCCGATGTCACTTCATACCTTGCCTGCCCGACGGGGCCCTCGCGCGCACCGCGACCTGCACGTGCAAGGCAAGCACGAACCCTGCCCCACACCACCGCCGCGCAAGCCTTCGAGGTGCCCAGACCGGACTGCGCGCCGTGCATCTCTGCCCTCCATGCACGATCGGCGGGCCCACGGGCAGACGCCCCAGCTTCCTCCTGCTCCGGTAGCACGAGGACGGGATCCGGCCCGCAGCCGTCGCCCCGGCGGACGGTCACCACCTACGTGCTCCTACCCCCCTGCAACACAAGGGCCGTGAAGCGGCCGACGAAACGGTGACCAGGAAGGAACACCGCATCGTCACGGTATGAACAGCCCCGCCCGCGCAGATACACGCACGCCGACACGTCCAGCAGGACGAAGAGGAATCCCCTGCAGCACAAACCGAGGAGACACGATGAAACTGCGACGCATTGCCACAGCCCTCGGCGCCGCCGCCCTGCTTACATGGGGTAGCGCTGGCCAGAGCTGGGCCTCGACGCCAACGGTTCGCTGGACAACGGGCGCGCCCGGGCCGGTCACCGGACTGACACTGCCGATGTCGGTCGACGCTGCCCCTGACGCGTCCGGCATCTACTTCGCCTACTACACCACCCTTGAGAGCGGCACCCGCCCCTACGCAGGCTTCCAGCCCAAGCCCGCCGTAGACGGAAAGTCCATGCTGCTCGCCATCTTCAGTTCCTTCAACGCCAAGGCCACCACCGCCGACAGCAACTGCAGGTACGGCGCCGACGGCGGCGCGGGGGTCAGCTGTGCCGTCCAGTTCCCGTACACCAAAGGCAAGATGTACAGCATCGTCCTGGATCGAGTGAGTGACGACGGCACCACCCAGCTGATGAACGGCGACGTCGTAGACACTGCGACAGGCACGCACTTGGCCCACATCGGCAGCTTCCGGCTACCGGTTACCTCAGGCCGATTCAAGCCCTCGGACCAGGGCTTCGTCGAACCGTATCTACCCGCAGGCTGCGCACAACAGGTCACCGTCACTTACGGCCAGCCCATAGGAAGGGAGGGGGGAACTTCCTACAACGGAGATCTGCCCAGCGTCACTGACCCCGCCTCCGGCAGTTGTCTGAGCAGCACGTCGACCGATACGAGTGCGGGCCGGAAGGTGACCGTGACGGGCGACACGTACCAGCCCGTCGGCTGAACTCCTACGGCGCAGGTCTGAGAAGGGTGCACGACCGGGAGCAGCGAAAAGCTAGGCCCGGGCCCCCGAGAGGCAGCCATGTCACACGGCCCCCAGGGGTCGCCAGGTCCCACATACGTCCCACGAGATCGTGGGACGAGCGCCTGGAAGACTGCGTTTTCTCCCCACCGGCCCGAACCCGGCGAACGACACCGCCACCGCCAGCTGCACCGTCCTCACCGGACTGATCATCACACAACGTCCGCTGACCACCTCCCACAAACAGGCACACCCAGGACCTCCAGCTCCTGCACCGAAGGCGGATGCCCACTTCAGGAAGTCACCGACCAGCGGGGCTGTCGTGGACCATGGTTTTCAACGCCCCGCTAACGGTGTCGAAGGCGACGAAGGCGACTGGTCCGAACTGTGGGGCTGGTGCGGGATCGGCCGGCGGCGGCTTTGGCGGCACGGGCGGATCGGCCGCACCGGCCAACAGCTCCCCCTCTACCAGGAGATCGAGCTGGCCCCGGCCCCGCAGTACGCGCACGCCGTCAACGAAATCGAGGTGACCTTCCTCGCCACTCCCGGCGGCATGGAGGTCGTCTTGGAGGCCGACAAGCGCGTCGGCCTCTTCTCCGGCGGCCACGACGCGGTCACCCGCTTCATGGTCGGCCACGACGGCGTGCACCACCAGGACTGGGACACGCTCGTCGACGGCTGGGTACGCCAACTGCTCGAGCGCCGCTCTTCTTACGGCGCGCACGACGCGTACGGGCATGATGCCTACGGGCACGGCGGCTACGGCCAACACCACGACGACGGCCCCCACCGCTCCGGCCCCGGCATCGGCACCGTCGTCGCGGCCGGCGCCGCCGGGCTCGCCGTCGGCGTAGTCGGAGGCATGGTCGCCGCCGAAGTCGTTTACGAGGTCGGGGACTTCTTCGAGGGCGACGAGGACGAAGGCGGCGAGGACTGACATGTTCGGGATCAGCGAGATAGGTGTCGTCCTCATCGTGATCGCGCTCGTGCTCGCGGTGAAAAGACTGCCCAATCTGACCCGCAGCATGGCTAAATCGGCCCGCATCCTCAAGGCCGAGGCCAAGGCCATGAAGGAGCAGTAGGACGACGCCCCCACAGGGTCGTCCCCGGCGAGACGGTCACGTCATCCACACCCCAGCCCGCTTCCGGTCGGGAACCCGGGCACCCCAACGCCGATGAGCAGAAAGCCGGTTAAGGAGGCATCAAGCCGCTGGCCAGCGGCAATACTGAAAGAGGCGAGGGCCCGTCTCCGGGTCCTCGCCTCGTGATGTGAGGAGGCATCTGGTGACGGGCATCGGGACGGGGCTGCGCAAGCCTGAGGTGAAGCTGAAGTGGGACCCAAGCTCCTGGACGGAGCCCGCCAGGCACCTCGACATCGTCGCCGCGACCTACACGCAGGACACGCCGCATGACACGCCGGCCAACGTCGTGCACACCGAAAGCCGTTCCCCGGACGGCACCATCACCATGCTGCGGCACAGCGAGACGGGGCTCGGCCTCGGCTTCGTCGAGATCATGCAACTCGATCTGGACCGGATGCATCCGTCATACGGCCGGATCGTGGTCGGCGTTGTGATCCACCAGGCCGCAGGCCGGCGGATCTTCGGTGACATCACCCACGCGGGCGTGGTGATTGTCGACGGATACACCGAGTTGCTGGCCGACGACTTCGCGCAGGTCGCTGACGCGACAGCCGCGACCGTCGCCGAGTTCGTCCGCGACCGTGACGGGCAGTGGCAACTGCACGAGCGAGTCCAGGGCTTCGACAGCGATCCCACGTCCTTCCCGTACGAGATGGGCAAGAACACAGACGCCTGAAGCCCAGCCACAGCGCCGGTCACCACCGTGCGCCACGCGCTCTCGGCTAGGAACTGGCCCATTCCACGAACCTTCGCTTCGAACGGTGAGGTTCCCTGGCCGGCTCCTGCCTACCCAGCGCCGGAGTCATGCAGTGCTCGCCGACCGCCCCGCTTGCGCTGGGCTCAGAACCACATCACAACACGCCCCGGCAGAACCGGCACGTTCCGCCGGCTCCACCTCATCCATCTTCTGGCCATCCCCCACCACGTCCAGGCCGCCCTCCCCACAACCGAGCAAGACGCCGAGACGTCACCAGCGTGGTCTGGGTTCCCCTCGCTCAGGCCACCCGCCACCACCTCTACCCCGCCATCGGCACCGCGCTCACTGAGCTGACCGAGCCCACCGACCCGCCCAGCGACGTACTACTCCCCCGATCACCGACCAGACGTACACCTGGCGCTGACCAAACGGGCGGGAGCCGGGAACCGCCATACCGCGCAACAGACGCGAAGGCCGAGGCTGCCACGAAGGGCGCCCGTCAGCCGTGTGGGAGTCCCCTGGGACTTTTCTGGGACTTCCAGCCCCCTAAACCGGCACGAGCATAAGAGAGCCGAAAGCCCATTCATGCAGGTCAGCGGCCCACCGCATGCCCATCACAGCAGGTCACGGCGCTCGCTGGTCTCTTCCGGGACAAGTCGTAACACGCCGAGGTCCGGGGTGTGAGGGTGACGGCCAGAACACTTGACTGCCTGTAACCGACGATTGCGCTCTGGAACAATGAGGAGGCATCAGTTCGCACCATCCAGCTGGAGTAGTGCTGTGACATCACGCCACCCCGCCCTGATCGCGACCGCGCTCCTGGCGACCGTGCTCAGCGCGTGTACAAGCAGCACGACCTCGCAGGGCGATGCCAAGCCCTCCTTTTCAGACTCCGCGAACACGCCAGCCTCCCCCGCGCCGGGCACCCGTGCCGGCGGCAGCGACGGCCTTTCCCTGACCGAAGCCATTGCCAAGATCCCGACCGGCACCGAAGCACGCGAAGGATACGAGCGCGACAGCTTCCACCACTGGATCGATGAGGACCAGGACGGCTGCTCCACCCGCAACGAGGTCCTGCTGGATGAGGCGACGAACAAGCCCGGGCAGGGCGCCCGGTGCGCGCTGGACGGCGGTGAGTGGCGCTCGTACTACGACGAGGAAACGGTCACCGAGGCGCGCAAGCTCGACATTGACCACATGGTGCCGCTCGCCGAAGCCTGGGACTCAGGGGCATCCGCCTGGGATGCGAAGCGCCGCGAACAGTACGCCAACGACCTGGGTGCCGAACCCTCGCTCGTCGCCGTCACCGCGAAGACGAACAGGTCAAAGGCCGACAAGGACCCCGCGCAGTGGCTACCCCCGCCGAATCCGCGAAGTGCACCTACGCCGCCGACTGGACCTCGACGAAGCTCCGCTGGAAGCTCACCGCGGACAGCAAGGAGAAGGCCGCCCTCACCGAACTCGCCAAGGCATACCCAGACACCGTCGTGACGTACGAAGTCGCCCCGTAGACATTGGTGTTCCGGCCACGATCCGAGTGCCAGGTACAGGACGGCGATGCCCGGCCCGTACGGCGGGCGTGGTCGACATGCAGGATCGTCCTCACCTTGGCGGCAGTTCGCACCCTCGACGAGGCCGGGCTGAGATAGCCGTGTGCCGTGTGAGGAGCTGGAGTAACCGACGTCCTTATGCCAAAACGCCTGCGCTATGCGGGGCGAGCATGCGCCTCTCGCACGGCTTGGCCGTTCCCTGCGGCCCACCTCCGCTGCGCGGAGAGCACCCGGGCCGCCACCGCCCACCCAGTTACTGCGCCGGCTCACCTCCGCTCGCGCGGAGAGCACGGCACGTCCCCCACGCTGACCGGTCATGATCGTGGCTCACCTCCGCTCGCGCGGAGAGCACGTCACCCGTTCGGGGGCAATCTCATCCCGCCACGGCTCACCTCCGCTCGCGCGGAGAGCACATCACGAACTCGATCGGCTTCTTCGTGATCGACGGCTCACCTCCGCTCGCGCGGAGAGCACACCGCCCGTCAGGGCCGTGGCCGGCCGCTCCTCGGCTCACCTCCGCTCGCGCGGAGAGCACTGGACGGCCTTGGCGATCGTGCGCCAGGACAGCGGCTCACCTCCGCTCGCGCGGAGAGCACATCGGCGGACGGTCATCCCATGACCGAATCCGCGGCTCACCTCCGCTCGCGCGGAGAGCACTGTCAGTTGGTGGAGCCGAGATCCCACGTGTACGGCTCACCTCCGCTCGCGCGGAGAGCACGCCGGGGGCTCCAGCGGCGCGACGTCGGGCGTCGGCTCACCTCCGCTCGCGCGGAGAGCACTGCGCAGGCCGTAGCCGCGTTGTTCGCGCTGCCGGCTCACCTCCGCTCGCGCGGAGAGCACTTCGGCTTGCCCTTGAGCAGCGCCCCCGTCGCCGACTCACCTCCGCTCGCGCGGAGAGCACGCCCACCGGCTCGGCGAACCACTGCCCGAGACCGGCTCACCTCCGCTCGCGCGGAGAGCACACGGCCGCGAGCGCGACCCAGATGCTGCCCTGCGGCTCACCTCCGCTCGCGCGGAGAGCACGGGGCGGGCGTTCTGTGGCGGGCGTCAGAACTCGGCTCACCTCCGCTCGCGCGGAGAGCACGAGACGTACGTGCCCTTCCAGGACTCCTCCGACGGCTCACCTCCGCTCGCGCGGAGAGCACGCCGCCGACGCCAAGGCCGACGGGCCTCCGGACGGCTCACCTCCGCTCGCGCGGAGAGCACTCGGGCCCGGTGCGGGGGTAGGCGTTGGTGAGCGGCTCACCTCCGCTCGCGCGGAGAGCACTGGGAGCACACGCCGATCCGGCAGATCGCCTGGGGCTCACCTCCGCTCGCGCGGAGAGCACAAGCTCGACGGCACCGACGAGATCGACCGCAACGGCTCACCTCCGCTCGCGCGGAGAGCACGGCCGGCTGCCCACCCTGCGCACCACCCTCGCCGGCTCACCTCCGCTCGCGCGGAGAGCACGACCCGGTCGAGAACTGGGAGTCGGAGGGCAGCGGCTCACCTCCGCTCGCGCGGAGAGCACCCTTCGCCACCTGCACCTACAGAAGCCCTTTGCCGTTCCTTTGCCAGGGGTGACGGCGCATCATGCTCTCCCTCGTCGACATACTCATGCTCGGGCAGGGCAGCCGCATGGGCCTGCCCCAGGCTCGTCGGTAGGCGAAGCTGGCGAGGAGACTACCCCTCTCGCAGGAGAAAAGCGGCCGCCGGCCTTCAGCTGTCCTCGATGATGAGCGGGCGAAGGATAGCCACGAAGACCGTGTGTAGTAGCACAGCAGTCCGGGTGCCGTCCGTCGCACGGCCGCTGAGGACGCAGCGCTCGTGAACGTCAGCACCATCAACTGCCTTGGGGTGTGGTGCAGACGTGTCGGCCTGGGCGCCGCCCCAACACTGCGTGCTCCACCAACCGGAGACCAACAGGCGGACCTCGGTCCAGTACGAGCCGATGATTCCCATCCCACTCAACGTCCGTCGTGTGCTGCTTCCAGTCGGCTCGCGGCCCGCTGGAGTCGTACCAATCAGGGCCCTCAGCGGCGACTTCCTGCCAGTCGATCGAATAGAGGCTGGCGCTGCACCGGCCGCACGAGCACTAGTTCCGCGGTGCTGAGTCATCCCTCCGATTCCCCCGAACCGGACCGCACTTGGCTCTCTCTAACAACGGCTAACACAATGACGCGCTGAGGTCCGTCCCTAGAGGTGTCCCGGTTCGCCGGTCTCGACGAACCGGGTTAGGACCTGCTCCAGCTGCTCCAGAAACTGCCGCAGGCCATCGACTACGCAGTCGAGCTCAGGCTCGTCCTGCGATGCTGTTCGCGTCCGGTAGACCGCACCGCCAGGGCCGACGACGTAGGACTGGCCTCCTCCGTTCGAGCCGATGACCAGGCCGCGTGCCTTCTGATCTGCGCCCATATCGACCGGGCCGTACTCCCCAAGCTGCAGAAGGACATCCTCTGCCGCGGCGATGAAGTAGCCGTTACCGACGTCCGCCCACGTGACCTCACCGATGCTGTCGTAGAACGTGACCAGGTCGTCATTAGCGAGACTCACTTGGGTAAGCCGACGAACCGCGGCCTGATCGTCGTGGTCGGTCGGCCGGATCTCATTGGCGCCCGGAGGGTAGCCGTGCCGTTGCTCGAAGTCGTCGGTCATTGCCTTGAGGGTCTCGGAGACCCTGCTCATCCACGAAGCCAGCCAGGCGTGTGAAAGTGAACGGTCACTCATGAGAGCGGAGCATGACATGCGCCGCAGACATCCATGGTTTACCAACCCGCTGTTCGGGGTCAGCGCAGAACCCTGAGCTGTCGGTGGGTGATGAGGCAGCAGGCGAGTTTGAGGAAGGCGTCGTGGATGTCTGCTCGTCGCTCCCAGCGGATGCGGAGGCGTTTGAAGCCGTGGAGCCAGGCGAAGCTGCGTTCGACGACCCAGCGGTAGGTGCCCAGCCCTGTGCCGTGGAGGGTGCCGCGGCGGGCGATGGCCGGCACGATGCGGCGTTGTCGTACCTGGTCGCGGTAGATGTCGTGGTCGTACCCGCGGTCGGCGAAGAGTGAGTCCGGCTTGCGCCGTGGGTGCCCGACCCGGCCTCTGATGGGTGGGATGGCGTCGATCAGCGGCATGAGTTGGGTGACGTCATTGCGGTTGCCGCCGGTCAGGATCACGGCGAGTGGGGTGCCGTGTCCATCGGTGATTAGGTGGTGTTTCGATCCGGCTCGGCCACGATCGACCGGACTCGGTCCCGTCCGGTCCCCCCTTTTATGGCTCGCACGTGGCTGGAGTCGACCACCGCACGCGACCAGTCGAGGCGGGCCGCCGCGTTGAGCTCGGCCAGCAGCACTTCGTGCAGCTGCTGCCAGACGCCAGCCTCGTTCCAGTCTCGCAGTCGCCGCCAGCAGGTCATGCCCGAGCCGAAGCCCAGCTCCTTGGGCAGGTACTCCCACTGGATGCCGGTGTGCAGGACAAAGAGGATGCCGCACAGCACCTGCCGGTCCGGTAACGGCCTGCGGCCAGGGTGTCTGAACCGGCGTTCCTTGCGTGGCAGCAGCGGCTCGATCCGCTCCCACAGGTCATCCGACACGATCCACGGCGAAGCCCCCATACCCGGCACAACGCTGAACTCCTGACGCGGACACGGTCAACAGGACCGATCCACGTCATTGTGATAGCCGTTGTAAGGGCTTGCCGGGAATCAACACGTCGGTTTGATCTTGTTGTTGTCGAGGTCGAGGAACCTCGCGATGTCAGTCGGTGTGCGGAAGCGGGCGGTCG
>NZ_JBFAUP010000034.1:0-38964 GCF_040679335.1 Streptomyces sp. NPDC052299
CGGGGCCGGAAGAGGCGTGTGGCGTCACGATGCGGTCTCTCTCGTCTGGGGTGGACGGGGCACCAACAGCCCCCGATGATTGTTAGCGCTCACAATCGTGTGAGACAAGACCTGAGTGCAGTTCTCTCGAAAGATTCGGCGAGAACGGGACGCTCGAAGTGAGCGCCCCGCCGAACTCGAGCGGCAACCGCACGGGCTCGGAACCCCTGGCTGGGCGGGAGTTGCGGTGATCGGCAGGGGCAGGCGGGGGCGCCTCACGAAACGCCCTGGACTCCTTGCGGGCACTGATGTGAGCGCTAACTGCGATGCCCGGCGCCCTCGTACGGCGTGCCGCCCTGTCCGACGACGCGGAGCCCAGCGGTGGCTGATCTCGTGACGGCCCCGGCCGGGCGGAATCAGAACACCGAGAGGCCCGTGAGCGTGGTGAACAGGTCCAGCGCCGCCACGCCGGCGACGGAGTTGCCCCGTTCGTCCAGGCCGGGGCTCCACACGCACAGCGCGCAGCGGCCGGGCACGACGGCGATGATGCCGCCGCCCACCCCGCTTTTGCCGGGCAGGCCTACGCGGTAGGCGAAGTCGCCCGCGGCGTCGTAGGTGCCGCAGGTCAGCATGACGGCGTTGACCTGCTTGGCCTGGCTGCGGGTCAGCAGCCGGGTGCCGTCGGCGCGTGTGCCGTGCCGGGCCAGCAGTGTGGCTGCCAGCGCCAGGTCGGCGCAGGAGGCGGTGACCGAGCACTGACGGAAGTACTGGTCGAGCAGGAGCGGGACCGGGTTGTCGATGTTGCCGTAGGAGGCCATGAAGTGGCCGAGGGCGGCGTTGCGGTCGCCGTGCGCGGCCTCCGACGCGGCGACCTCGGGGTCGAAGTCCAGGTCCGGGTTCCCGCTCTCGGCGCGCAGGAGCCGCAGCAGCTCGCCCGACGCGTCACCGGTGAGGGTGTGGAGGCGATCGGTGACGACCAGGGCCCCGGCGTTGATGAACGGGTTGCGCGGAATGCCGTTCTCGTACTCCAGCTGCACCAAGGAGTTGAAGGGGTTGCCGGAAGGCTCACGGCCCACGTGTTCCCACAGTCCGTCGCCCTCGTGGGCGAGGTCCAGAGCCAGGGTGAAGACCTTGGTGATGGACTGCGTGGAGAACGGCTCGCGCCACTCGCCCACCCCGTGCACGGTGCCGTCCAGATCGGCCACGGCCATGCCGAACGTGCGCGGGTCGCGGGCGGCGAGTGCCGGGATGTAGTCGGCGGACCGCCCGCGGCCGGGAGTCCGTGCGATCTCCTCGGCTATACGTTCCAGGATGCGCTGGTAGTCCATCGTCGTTGTCACGGCGCCCATTGTGCTCACGAGCATCTGTGGTGCTGTGGCGAGGTCCCTGGCCCGAGCACGGCATCGGTTCCGCGCCCGCGACCCCGTCCACGAAGTCCTGGCACACAAGGCCGGCCATGCGATTGAATATTCTTGCTGAAATTTTCAGCACGACCGGTAAGCGTTGGGCCTGCCGGGTCGGGACTCGAGCGGGGGCAGACGCCAGGTGAACGAGCAGCGCGTAATCGACTGGGCGGACGCCACGTGGCTCAACCCACCCCTGCATGCCGTCCGGAGCGGGGAGGATCTTGTCGTCACCACCCGAGACCGCAGCGACTTCTGGCGCACCACCAGCTACGGCTTCGTGCGGGATGACGGGCACGCGCTCCTGACCGGACTTCCTGATGGCTCCGCCATGGAAGTGACCTTCGTGGCCGAGTTCGACACGCTCTACGACCAGGCGGGCCTCATGGTGCGCGTGGACGAACGGACGTGGATCAAGGCCGGAGTCGAAATGAGCGACGGCGTCCCGCACTTGGGTGCCGTTGTCACACACGGAATGTCGGACTGGTCCTTGTCGCCTGTTCCCGACTGGAGAGGCCGCCGCGTCACGCTCCGCGCAAGCCGTTCCGGCGACGCGATCACCGTGCGGGCGCGGCGCGACGAAGAGCCTTGGCAGATGGTCAGACTCGCCCCTATGCCGCCGACTGCGGTGGCCCTGGCGGGTCCGTTCTGCTGCTCCCCCCAGCGGGAGGGGCTGCGGGTACGGTTCACGCGCTTCGCCCTCGGGCCGGCGGATGCATCGCTGCACAGCTGAGATCCTGAGGCGCGAGTGACGCGGCCGGCGTCAGGGTGACATGTTCGCGAGTGTGGGTTCTGGCACGGCCTGCGGCCGATGAGGCGGTATGTGCGGGAGGTCGCGGTGCTTTCGGATGAACCTGGCCCGGCGCCTGTGAGCAGGGGAGACGACGTGGCAGGCATGCCTGCACCCCTTACCGAGCATGCCCGGCGCCGCCCTCGTGGCGGGCCGGGAGAACGGAGACCTCGTGTCCGCTCGCAGGACCCTCAAGCACGGCCTGATCGCGGCCACCGCCGCTGCCTCGGCCCTCGTCGCGATCGCCGCGGCTCCCGCCCAGGCAGCGCCCGCTCATCAGTACCTGCCGCTGACCAACCCCGCCTTCAACCAGCCGCAGCTCGCCGCCGGATACCAGGGGGTGGGCGCCGGGGGCGCCACCATCCCCGGCTGGACCGTCACCGGAACGGTGGACGTGGAGTCCGCGGCATGGGCGAAGACCGGCTCCGAGGCCCAGGCCGTCAGCCTCAACGGCAGCAGCATGGGCGGCGTCTCACAGGCCATCCCCACCACGCCCGGACGCGCGGTCACCGTGACGTTCCGCTACGGCACCGAGACGTGGGACGGCTGCGACACGACGAAGAACTTGCGTTTCAGCGTCTCCGGAACGGGCCCCGACTCGGAGCGCCTGATCAACGCCGGCCTGCCTGACAAGGCCAACCCGCACTGGCGGACCGCGACCTACACCTTCACCGCCGACAGTCGCGTGTCGCACCTTCACTTCGACTCCGTCGTCGAGGGCCACTGCGGCGCGGTCATCACCGACGTCACCGCGGAAGAATAGGCCGCACCCGCCGACGCCACGGCGGTCCCGGCCCCGGAGCGCCCGCGCCGGGGCCGCCACGGCGGGAGAGGCCGGGCTCGGTGCGTCTCCACCGCTGATCGGAGTGGCCCCGATGGTTCCCGCCCGGTCGTCCCGGCCTTCGGACGGTCACACGAGCCTGCTTCCCCCGGCTGTGTGAGTTTTTGTGCGACGTGAGAGGGTGCGGGGCGTGAGTGATACACCGCCGAACACCCTGCAATACCGCTTTGACGGGCCAGAAGACGCTCCGGTCCTGGTCATCGGCCCCTCACTGGGTACCACCTGGCACAGGTTGTAGAAAGCGTCCAGGGGCGTCTTCACCAGTCCAGGGCAGACGCGAAACCGCAGGTCAGAGGGTTCTGGTCTGCGAGGGTCTGACCAGTTGGTGACTGCTGTGTGATAGGCGAGTGATACGACCGGGGGCCATCGAGGTCGGCCCTGGCGAAGACTCTGGACGGATCCGTGGGACGGCGAAGCCGCACCGGAGTACTCCGGTGCGGCTTCGCCGTGAGGTCGAACGTGTGGGCGCGAAGGACGCGTCCGCCTCCTCACGCGGTCAGTTTCTGTGTCACTCGTGGGAACGAGGGATTTGCGAGGGCAGTCGCTTGGCGCCCGTGGTGGGGTGAGTGCGAGGAGGAGGCCCCGCCGGGTGTGGAGCGGGGCGTCGTTGTTGCGGGCTCGGTGGGCCGATGGCGTCAGGTGCGGGAATCGTTGTACTCCGGTTCCCCGGTTTCGAGCACGCGGAGCAGGGACGCCGTGACGACGCGTGAGCTTCGTCCGATGCGAAGTACGCGGCACGGAAACTGCCCCCTGCGAATCAGTTCGTATCCCTTGGCTCGTGAGAACCCAAGCGCCCTCGCGGCGTCCTCGACGCTCCCCGTTCCGTTCCATGTGGCACGAATGTGTGCGGGGCTGTACCGGGCGCTCGTAGGCAAGCTCTCCTGTTTGGGCATCGGCTTCTTTCGTCCTTCTAGGGGTGCTTCGTCTCAGGTACGCGTGCGCAGACCATGTAGGCGCAGTAGCCCTCAACTGTCCTCCAAGTTGGCGGTTTGGCTAACCGGCGGTTCGCCTCTATATTCCCCGGCCCGTGCCCTACGTCCGTTGGTCCACCCACGCTGTAGTGGAGGATCGTCCCGCTGTTGGTGGAGAAGGCGATGCGGAGAGGTCGCCGTATCGGGGGACTGAAGTGTCGTCCGCTGTGTCGGGCGTCGAGTCTGATTCAGGCGCGCAGTTCTCAGACTCGTGCGGGCATGTGGGCCGCCCAGGCGTGCAGTGTGCGCGGGCGCTTCAAGGGGGCGCGTTCCTTGGGGCGTGAGCGCTGCCGTGCATCAGTGCTTCTCTCGCGGGGGAGGGTATGTGTGTGCGGTAGGCGAGTGCTTGGGAAGGATTGAGGCGTACCGCCGGAGCGTCGGAGCTGACTCCTGAGATTTCTGGTCCCAAGTGCCCTGACTGCCCAGTGTCGTTCACGAGGCCAGACGGTGCGCTCGGAAGCGGGTTCGGGCAAGCGTGTCCAGGGCTCTGCCTTGCGCGGTGAACGTGCACTGTCTCACCAGTGACCGCTTGCCCGGGCCAGCAGTGCGGTCATGGCGGATTCATTGCCGGGGCGGAGGGGTGATCATTCCACCAGAATCGGCCCGACCCATCAAAGCTCCCAAGGCTGCCACGGAGGCGGTACTCGGGGTGGACACGCATCGCGATTTTCATGTTGCGGCCGTGGTTGCCATGACCGGAGGAACGCTGGGAATCGAGCGCTTCCCGGCCACCGCGAGTGGCTATCAGGAACTGCATGCCTGGGCGGCTCATCTGGGTGACATACGTCGGGCCGGAGTGGAGTCGTCCGGAAATTACGGTGCGGCCCTGGCGCGTTATCTCCTGTCGCAGGGAATCGAGGTCCTTGAGGCTCCAGGCCCTGGGCGTGCGGCCCGCCGCCGACGAAGCAAGTCGGACCGAGGCGACGCGGAAGCCGCTGCGCGTGCGGTCCTCAGCGCTCGTGCGCGCTCGCCGGTGAAGGGTGGCGACGGCCCAGCCGAAATCGCGCGTTTGTACCTCGTGGCCAAGGACTCCGCGGTGCATGCGCAACAACAGGCGGCAAACCAGCTGAAGGCGATCCTGGTCACCGCCGACCCCCCCCCTGCGGGAAGAGCTGGCCACACTGTCCCGCCGTGCGCTTGTCCGCACCTGTTTGGAACTGAGCGAGGGCGACAACGATATGGATCCGGTGGCCAGGGCGACACGATTCACGTTGCGCGTGCTGGCTGAGCGCATCGAGCAGTTGCGGGCGCAGGCCCAAGTGTTGGAAGGCCGGCTGTCGGACCTGGTCAGGTGTCATCACCCCCGGCTCATTGACGCTGTGGGCATCGGACCGCACAGCGCAGCGGTGCTGCTGACCGCCATGGGTGACAACAGCGACCGCCTGCGCGGCGAGGCGTCGTTCGCCGCGTTGTGCGGAGCGAGCCCAGTGGAGTACTCGTCGGGGAACAGGCAGCATCGCAGGCTCAACCGCGGCGGGAACCGGCAAGCGAACGCTGTGCTTCACCGCATCGTGTTGAGCCGGCTGCGCTGGGATGCGCGAACTCAGGCGTACTACGAGCGACGCGTGATGGAGGGCAAGACGCGGCGGGAAGTCATCCGCTGCCTGAAGCGCTATGTGGCCCGAGAGGTCTACCGGCTGATTCAGGAGGACCGCCGGGAGCTGAGCCAAGCGACGGCTTTGCTTCTTGTGGCGGGGTGCTGAATCCTGGCAGCGGTCTGTTCGAGCAGGGCGTCGATCAGGCGTGGCGCGGGGCTCCTCGGGGTCAGCTAATTGGTGGAACCACCGTCAGACCCCTTGAAGAGGCAGGTGCTGCGGCTCACCTCCGCTCGCGCGGAGAGGACCGCCACAACTCCGCCGACCGCTCGGCCCGCGCCGGCTCACCTCTGCTCGCGCAGAGAGGACAGCGAGGCTGGCCGTTGGCCCAGCCACCTGGACGGCTCACCTCCGCTCGCGCGGAGAGGACACCTGGACCTCCATGGCCGCGTACTCGGCGGCCGGCGCCTCGAACCGCTGGTGCACCTCGGACTTCAAGCGGGGCCCGGTCCGGCGCCTCATGACCGCCCTCGTCCGCGAAGCCCAGGACGCCGGGCACCTCGGACGCGTCCGCATCCTCAACGCCATGGGCCCGCGCGCCGACGAGTCCCCGGCCCGACGCCGCCTTCTCGCCTTCTCCCCGGCGAGGCACTCACCTGCCCGTGCCAGGACTGCATGCTGCGCCGCGCCGCACTGGAGAGCGCCGAGCGACGCGGCGTGCCCTGCCCCAAGGGCAAGAAGCCGGGACACGGCGCGTCGAACACCGTGCGCCACGTCGACACCTGGCACCCGGTGCACGCCTGGTCCACAGAAGACGTGTGGTCGGCGGTAAACCGCTCCGGGCTACGCCCCCACTCGGCTTATGCAGCGGGGATGCCGAGGTTGTCGTGCTCCTTCCGAGTCCTCGCGTCCAGGCCGGCTCTCATCCGGGCTGCCCAGCTCCGCCCGGCCCTGGCCGCCGAGTACGCGGCGATCGAAGCGAAGACCGGCCACCGCTTCCAGAGCGACGTGTCGATGGCCGAGATCATCGCCGAGGCCGAACGCGCCAAGATCGCGGCCATTCCGTGCTGGGAAGGGTGACCCGACCAAGCGCACGCGCGCACGAGTAGGGCCATGGGGCTGTGACCGGTCAGGCGGTCGCAGCCCCATGGCCGTGTCGCTGTCCCGGATTTACCGGAGGGCGCCCCATACCAGCACGATCATGCCGACGAACGCGATGAGCGCGGTCAGCGTGCCGGTGAACGCCTTGCCGCCGCGTCGGCACCGGTCCGCCCAGTGAGGTGCGGCGGGGTCCGGCAGCGCGGCGGCCACGCCGCCGACGATGAGGGCAACCAGCACCAGAACTATGGAGAGCAGCGCCACGAGGGCCCAATCGATCATGACCTAGCCGATCCCGGAGGTAGCCGGTCGCCGCCCTGACGACTCGCCCCGCTCCGCCTGGCCCATAGTCTTACTACTCATAGGGGGCTGTGTCTATCTACTCCTAGGGTAGGTCTACCTCCACATAGCTATGTGGAGGTACGGTATGGGTATGGGTGAACCGAGAATGACGATGGCGACCAAGGCCGTGCTCGCCGCACTCATCAGGAAACCGGCCGAAGAACGCTACGGACTCGAGATCAGCGAAGCAGCTGAACTGGCCCCCGGCTCCATCTACCCGATCCTGATCCGCCTGGAGCAGTGCGGATGGCTGGAGAGCCGCTGGGAGGACATCGACACGCACGAAGAAGGGCGCCCCAAGCGCCGCTACTACAGGCTCAGCGACAAGGGTGCTCAGCGCGCTACTGCTGCGCTGGACAAGGCGAAGGGCCGTAAGCGCCGCGGCGCGACCGCACTCCGCCCTGAAGGCGGCGCAGCGTGATCAATGTCCAGCTCGTCCTCACGGTGCTTACCGCCCTCGTGGCTTCGGGGACTCTCTTACTGACTCTCATCAAGCGCACTGACCCTCCGCGGCGGGATGAGCGCCAGTCAGGCCAGAGGCGCCATGTGGTGAGCACCCCGCGTCGGGGCCCCGACCGGCCCCCGCGGAAAACCGTGACCGTTGCGAGGCAAAGGTGGGTGGGCACCCCGCAGCAGCTGTCCGCGCGTGTGGTTGCTCGGGTTGGCGAGAGCGTTCGCGTCAAGATCGACGAATTCGCGATAGCTCACGGCAGGAAGCCCACAGTCGATGAGGTGATGGAGCTCGTTGCGCAGGATCCCGTGCTGAAGGCGCTAGTGCCCCGGCTCACCATGAAAAACGTCGTTGAGGCCGCACTTCATGGGCGAACGCTTAACCCAACAATTTACGTCTTCAAGCCGTCCCCGTCGCCGGCGCAGGCGGCCCCTCAGCAGCGGGCGGCTGAACGCAAACTTGCCGTGGCCCTCCGCTTCCTACCGGCAGGGGAGCGGGAGCACTACCAGGCTGAGTGGAGCGGCGAGATGCAGGCCATGGAGCCCGCCGCCGCCGCCCAGTTCGCCGCCAACGTGCTGCTCCACGCTCCGCTCTCCGGTATGTCGCTGAGGTTCGCGAAGCTGTTCAAGCGGAGCGCGACCTGAGGCTGTCTCAGCCCCGGTGTAGCATCTCGTGCATCGGTTGGCTGTCCCGAGCAGCGGCGCAGCCGATCACGCGTCGGTAGTGCAACAGCAGCACGCCCGCCCTCCCGGTGGGAAGTCCTGGTTCAAATCCAGGCCGGCGCTCCACATCGAAGCCCCCGAACGGCCCCGGCCCTTCGGGGGCTTCTTCGTGGCCCCTGGCCTGCACCGATACCGGGGGAGGGGTCTCCAGGTCGGCTACCATCGCCGCCCATTCCAGCAGGCCCCAAGGAGCAGCCCATGTTCCACGGATCGATCCCCGCCCCCCCTCCGGTCGATCATCTACGAGCACGCCGGGACGTGGCCCGAGTCCGACATCTACGTCGGGTGCTCGGGCAACATGACGATCGAACGGGTACTCCACGAGAAGTTCGGCAGCTCCCGCCCGGTCCACGGCAACGACATTCAGGCGTACTCGTGCGCCCTCGGCTGGTACCTCGCCGGCGACCCGCTTCAGTTCACCCTCCGCGAGGAGTACGAGGAAGAGCTGGGCTGGCTCCATCCGTACCTGGAGGACCGGGCGGACCTGATGGCCACGCTCATGCTGGGCACCAGGTTCCTCCAGTACGTCGGCAAGGATGGCGTCTACTACCGGCGGATGCTCGAAGCTACCCAAGAGCAGCGGCCGCGCATGCACGAGAAGACCGCCACGAAGCTCCGCGGCCTGGAGACCCGCCTCGGCTCGTTCTACGCCGGTGACGTCCGGGACTACCTCGACCAGGTCCCGCCCGAGGCGCCGGTCGTGATGTTCCCCCCGTTCTACTCCGGGGACTACACCAGCCAGTTCGCCCCGCTCGATGCCGCCTTCGACTGGTCCGAGCCCACGTTCGGCGAGCTCGACGAGGCGGGGAAGAAACGGATCATCGAGCAGGTTCAGGACCGGCCCAACTGGGTCCTCGGCCTGCACATCGAGCGCCCCGAGCTCCGCAGCCGGCTCGCTGGCGTCGTCCAGACCGCGAACCGCGGCCTGCCGATCTACGTGTACGCCGCCGCCGGGCCCCGGCGCATCGTCCGACCCCGGCAGCCCATCGAGGCCATCCCCATGCCGAAGATCGGGGGACGACGTCCTCGGCGACCGCATGAGCCTCCACAATCCTGACCGGCGGCCAGTTCGCCGCGATCCGCTCCCAGTTCATGTCAAAGACGATCAAGCCCGGCAGCCCGCTCATCGCCTGTGGGGTCGCCGTCGACGGGAAGCTGATCGGCGCGTTCGCATACCTCCCGCCGAAGTTCGACCCGAACACCGCCTACCTCATGAGCGACTTTCCGGTGTCGTGGACGAAGTACCGGCGCCTGGCCAAGCTCATCGTGATGGCCGCCTCCACGAAGGAGGCGCAGCTCCTCATCCAGCGCAGCCTGTCGAAGCGGATCACCGGCTGGGCGACCACCGCGTTCACCGACCGCCCCAACAGCGCGAAGTACGGGCGCGGCATCCCCGGCGTGAAGCTCCAGAAGCGCACCGAGGCCACCCCGAAGGACCCGGGCGACGGGATCCACCGCTACCAGCTCCAGTACGGCGGCCCCATCGGCTCCTACGACCTCGCCGGAGCCCTCGACCTGTGGAAGACCAAGCACGGCAAGGACATGCGATGAACACCGTCACCCCCCTGTTCCGGCCCCGCCTCGCACGCCGCGACCCCCGCCAGCTCACCCGCCTGGAGGTCAACGCCCGGTTCATGAGGAAGGACGAGTACGACCGACTGGTCGAGACCGTCCGCCGCGACGGGTGCCTCACCTCGACCCCGCTGATCTACGCGGGCGGCGAGTACGACGAGGGTCGCGAGCTCGTCCTGTCCGGGAACCACCGCACGATGGCGTCGGTCGACGCCGGCCTGGACGAGATCGACTGCATGCTCATCGAGGAGCAGCTGAGCCGGCAGCAGCTCGTCGCGATCCAGCTGTCGCACAACGCCATCGCGGGCGAGGACGACCCGGGCACCCTGAAGCAGCTGTACGAGGAGCTGGACGATGTCGACTGGCGCGCGTACTCCGGCCTGGACGACGACCAGCTGAAGCTCCTCGCCGAAGTCAGCCCCGAGGGCCTGTCGGAAGCCAACCTGGACTTCGCGACCGTGTCGCTGGTCTTCCTGCCCGCCGAGCTCGAAGCCGCCCGTACCGCGTTCGAGGAGGCGCGCCTCGGCCAGAACGAGAGCTGGCTCGCCGCACGCGCGGACTACGAGCAGACCCTCGACACGCTCGCGTCCACGCACGCCGCCCACAAGGTCGGCAACGTCGCGACCGCGCTCCACGCCATCCTCGCCATCACCGAAGCCCACATCAGCGACCTCCGCGCCGGCTGCACCGCCCCCGACGGCACCGCGGCGCACTCCGGGCACGTCGGCCTGGAGACCGTCCTCGGCGCACGCACACTCCGAGCACCCGCAGCCGTCACGATCAACAAGGCCATCGCAGCAGCAGAGGGACGCGGCGAGATCGAGCAGGGGCAGGGCTGGAAGCTCCTGGAACGCCTGGCAGGCGAGTACCTGTCCGGACCCAACTGGGACAGCACCGACAGGGACGCCCAGCCGTGACGACCACCCTCACCCTCGACCCCGCACTGGACCCCTGGGAACGCCAACCCAAGGAGTCAGCACGCAAATACGGACAGTTCACCACGTACCGCGACCTCGGCCGCGCCCGCACCCTGGCAAAGGCTGCGGAGCGCGTCGAGGCGTACGACAGGCACCTGGATCGGCTGTACGAGGCGACGTGGCTGGAAGAGCGCCGCAAGGCCGCCGAGTCCGACGCGAAGATCCTGGGCGCGGCGATCGGGAAGCTCGCGCAGCGCCTGGGCACCCTGCGCGCCGAGGAGCTGTCGGCCAGCGACTTCATCCGGCTGATGGACGTCGCCATGCGGCACCGGCGCGTCCTGTTCGGGGACCCGACGGAGACGATCGCCGTCACCGGGCAGGGCGGGAACCCGCTGGCGGTGCAGCTCGCCGAGTTCGCCCAGATGCCCGAGGAGCAGCGCCGGGTACGCCTCGCCGACCTTGCCGCGTCCGTGAACCGGCGGCTGCGCGCCGTGGACGACAGCGACGACGATGACGACCAGCCGGCCCCCGGCGAGGAGTGAGAAGACTGTGCAGCAGGTTGCTGAGCTGGATCACCTGGACGACGTGGCGGTGCTCCAGCACCTGGAGGCCGCCAAGCGGTCGATGAGCCGCGACCTGCTGCGCGACCCTGTCGTGCTCGCCCGGGGGCTGGATCGCTCGTTCCGGTCGCGCCCGCACCTGCGGGTGATCGGGGAGGCCCTGGCCGACGTGGGGCGCGGCGAGTGCCCACGACTGATGATCTTCACGCCGCCGCAGGTCGGTAAGTCCACGACCGTGGCGGAGTGGTTCCCGTTCTGGTGGCTGTGCCGGTTCCCGATGGACCGGGCGGCGGTCACCTCGTACGGCGACGACCTGGCGCTGCGGCGCGGACAGAAGATCCGCCGCTACGTCGAGGAGTACGGCGAGGAGTACGACCTGTTCATGAAGGCGGGTTCCGGGGCGATGCAGGACTGGGAGGTCACCCAGGGCGGTGGTGTCCGGTCGGTGTCCGTCGGTAAGGGCCTGACGGGGTTCGATGTGAACCTGCTGATCATCGGCGACCCGCACAAGGACAGGGCCGACGCTGAGTCGGAGGCGTCGCGGCGGGCCCTGCACGACTGGTACTCCTCGACCGCGCTCAAGCGCCTTCAGCCGGACCGGAACGCGATCGTCGGCATCCAGACCAGGTGGCACCCGGACGACTGGGCCGGGCGGCGCCTGGCCGATGAGGGCCGGGTCGAGGAGGGCGGGAAGTGGCGGGTCATCCACCTCCCGGCGATGGCCGACCCGAAGTTCGGGCCGCACCCGCTCGGCCGTGAGCACCGCGAGCCGCTGCCGCACCCGAAGATCCCGCCCCGGGACACGGTGCAGCTCCGCGTGTGGTGGGCGGACATGAAAGCCACGCCGATCCTGAGGGACTGGCACAGCCTCGCCGAGGGCGACCCGCAGCCGGCCGAAGGCGCGTTGGTGTCCAAGGAGCTGCTGCGCTGCGGATGATCCGCGACGGCAGCACGAAGGTCGAGCCGCAGAAGATCGCCGTATCCATCGACCCCTCCGGCGGCGGCCGGGACACGGCGGGCGTCATCGGCGGGTTCCTCGGCGACGACAAGCGGGTGTGGGTCACCACGACGTGTCCGCGCCGATGTCGTCGGCCGAGTGGTCCACCGCGGCCTGCCGCCTCGCGTACGAGACGAACGCGGCGATCATCTTCGTGGAGTGGAATTTCGGCCGGGACATGGCCGTCCTCCCCCTGGAAACGTCGTGGGAGACCCTGCAACGGTCCGGTGAGATCCCCGAGGACGACCTGGTGCCGAGGATCGACCCGGTGCGTGCCAAGCAAGGCAAGCTGCTCCGCGCGGAGCCGATCGCCCAGCAGATGGTTCAGGACAAGGTGCGGTTCCGGGGTGTGTTGACCGACCTGGAACGGGAGTGGGCGACGTGGCAGCCGACCGACCCGGACTCGCCAGGCCGGATCGACGCCTCGTGCATCCTCGTGTACGGGCTGATTCCCGAGGCCCACAAGGGCGCGATCGTTCACGCCCCGCTCCCGCAGGCCCCGACCCCGGGCACCATCCGTCAGGCCCCCCCGTCAGCCGGCCTCTACGGGCGGCGGATCTCGAAGTGATGCAGTTACTCGTCCTCATCAGGCTCAGGCAGTACGTGGTGCATCCAGTTGCGCAAACGCCTCTCAATCGCAGACCGGCGTACGAGAGCTCCTGTGTATGGGAGCTCACCGTCCGACAACTCAGACAGAGGGACGTTGCCGAGTTCTGTCACGAGGGCCTGAACGAGCTCCGATCCGTGGTGCATCGCAACACGGCGATCCAGCGGGTCAATGAGATCGGACTCGACCTCGGACCACGGGGGGAGTTCAGGCATTTTGGCGAACTCGGCAGGGCTTGGGCACCGCGGTGACCAAGCCCTGAGGACTGTCAGTGGCGCGCCCTCCTGTGTAGGGCTGAACAGCACGCGGGTTTCCCATGTTGTTCCAGCGGGCAGAGTGACCCTCTGCCCGCGGGGAACGCGCTTCCCTAGGACAACGCCAGACAGGAGCCATCGCGCCGTAACGGAACACCAGACGTGGTTTCCGATTCGATGAGCTTTCATGTCGCGTACCGAATCGAGCTTCAGGTTCGGCTCCTGACTGAACCCATGAGCCGTGAACGCTTCGAGGTCATCTGCTGCGATGTCCTCGGGGTTACCGCCGCCGCCCTTGCGGGAAATTGTGACCTCAAAGGGCACTACGGACCGCAGCCGAGAAAATCCGAGAGACTTCTTCACCGCACGCAACACGGCCTTCCTTGACTCTGCCGAAGTGAGCGCATTCAGCGCCACGTCCTCGGCGACCTTGTCGGGCGTAGCGAATCGCGAGATGAGATCGGTGAACGTCGTGAGGTGGACGAAGTTGTTGAGCTTCTCGACGTCGCCATCCATTGGGTAGAGGTAGGGCGTCCCGTGTCCGAAGTCGGCGGTGTTTTCGCTGACGAAGACGACCGTCTCGTCCGGGTGGTCTCGGGCGTACTCAACAGCCGTGAGCCAGATCGCCGCGTCGCGTCCCCCGACCTTGTGCGAGCCTCCGCTGGCTTCAACTCGCTTGCAGGGCGGCAGGGCCATCGATTCCCGCCGGAACCCTTCCCGCAGGGCCTCCGGGCTGGTCGGGAGGACGGCAACCACCTCCTCGAACCGCTTCTGCCAGTGGTCGGCCAACCTGTCGAGATCCAGCTGTGGCTTCGGTGCCACGGCCGGCCAGGGCAGGGTGTCCGCGAAGTTCTCGACGGCGGCGACCGCCTTCTCGTGCTTCTCTCGCTGTGGCACCACGCGGTGCGACGTGAGCTCGATCATCGCGATGTCGGGTACTGCCACGACATCGACCCCAGAGGTCTGGATGGTCTTGAGCAGGTCCGTGCTTGTGCTCTCAAGCTGGAACTTCTCAAAGATGCAGGTGTCCAGGATGATCAATGCCGTCCCCTTCGCGAGCTGTTGAAAGGCAACAATGACACCGGACTTGCGTCCTGGGGAGACCCGTCACGAACCTGGAACAGACGCCGCCGCCGGCCGGCCGCCACAGACGGAGAACGCGCCCTGACGTCCTCAAGGCATGCGTGATCCCGGATTGCATCGAATCGGTTGATGTTCCCCTGTAGGGGCGGGCAGGATCGTGCCCATGGAGACCGAGGTGCTGGTTGCGGTGGTCGGGGTCGGGGGCGCGCTCGGTGGCGCCATCATCGGTGGTGCTGCCGCGATGTACGCCGCGAGCGTCACGGGGAAACGCACGGCGGAAGCGGCCAGGATGGCCTACGCAGGCCCTCTCGACGTGGCACGAAGAACAGCTCAGCAACAGGCGTACACACTGCTGCTCAACGCCGCCAATAGGTACGAAGAGGCGACGGAAGCCCAGCTCGAAGCAGCAGAGGAGCTGATTGAGGCACTGTGTGACCAGTCGCAGGGCATCCCGCCAGAGTTCTCCAACGCCCGGTTGCAGGCCCACCGGGAGACGGTCCGCGAAGTGCACAGCCCGGGTCTGGTGTTGGCTGCCGTTCGCATGGTCGGACTTGAAGGCCCCGCCCCTGTCCACCGGGCAGCCCAAGACGTTCAGAAGGCAGCTGACAACCTTGCGAAACTCCTTCGGAGCGTGGAGGAAGTCAATCAAGAGGAGACCGGCGAGTTCGACCCCGTGCACCGCCCCAGAATGGTTCGTGCCCGCCATGAAAGGTTGCGGGAGACCATTGAGGCATTCGGCGTGATTGCCCGGCAGCACGGCGGCCACGGGGAAGGCGACGAGCCGATCCGGCAACCAACAGTAGCCCGCCCGTCACACTGAGAACGTGATGAAGCTGCCCCGCGTGGAGTGCGCGAAGTGCGAACGGCCCACAGCTGTCGCCCCGATGGCCGGATCCCTGACGAAGGGCCACCTGTGGCGCCACGACGACGCCCGTGCCCGCCGAGACCCGACGGCTCTCTGGTGTCGTGCAGTGAGTCGCTGAGCATCGTCGACCTGCCCGAGATCGGCCGGCAGGTGGAGTTCGACATCGAACTCCCCGACCCCGCCGAAGCACCGGGCCGGGGACGACGACATGGCACTGTTCTGACCTCGGCGTGTTTATGGTCTAAAACCGCCACTGACCTGCGGAGACGTCCCCGGGCCCCACCCTCCGGAATGGCTTATCATCGCTGATCTCCTGCGTCTACTGCTCCGGCTGGTGGGTGTCCGGTGCGCTCCTCGCGACGTGGCTCCTCGTCACCGGCACCTGGTCCGGCAGCCCGGTCATCGTCCACGGCATCGAGTGGCTGACCGTCGGCGGCGCCGCAGCCCTCCTGAACCGCTGGGACGACGCCCGCAAGGCGGACTACTGATGGCGGCACCGCGGGCGATCACCGCGGCGGCAAGCCGGTACACCTCGCGGAAGATCCGGGGACGCGGCGCGGGTGACCAGTCGTGGCAGGGCAGTGCCTACGACGTGTACCATGCGGTCCCCGGAGTGCGGTTCGCCGCCTCGTGGATCGGCAACGCCATGTCCGGCGCCCGCCTCATCGCCGCCCGTCGCGCTGATGACGGCACGACCGAGCAGGCCCCCGACAACCACCGCTCCGCCGAGGTCGTCGCGCAGATCGCCGGCGGCCCCGACGGACAGAGCAAGCTCCTCGGGGCGTTCGGACGGCACCTGACGATCCCCGGCGAGGGCTGGATCGTCGTCCCCCCCAACTCCGAGGTCCTGTCCCCGGACAGCCCCGAGGACGGGCACGACTGGCGTGTCGTGTCGGTGAAGGAGGTCAAGCAGCAGTCCGGGAAGCTGATGGCCGAGATCGACGGCGAGGACGTCCCGATCCCTGAAGGTGACCCGGAAACCCTGGACCCGGGCGCCCCGGTGGCAATCCGGGTGTGGGAGCCGGATCCCGAGCGCGCCATCGAGGCCGACAGCCCCGTCCGTTCGTCGCTGGAGCTGCTGGAAGAACTCCTGCTGCTGAACGCAGCAGTGAAGGCCATCGCGAGGCCGCGGATCACCGGCCGGGGCCTGCTCCTCATCCCGAAGGGCACCCGGTTCCCGACGTCCGGCACTCAAGGCGGTGCCGAGGACGACCTGATCGAGACGTTCATGGCCATCGCGGAGACCGCGGTCCGTGACCCGGAGTCGGCTGCCGCTATCATCCCGATCGTCCTTGAAGTCCCTGCGGACACGATCGCCGACTTCAAGCTGGTTAAGTTCGAGTCGGAGTTCCTGAACGCCAGCGAGCCGAGGCCGCCCTGTGCGCCGCCCTGCAGGGTGGGTTCGGTGACGGTGCCTGACCGCAACGGGCAGCTCGACCAGGCCGAGCGCGAGTTCACCGACGCGGTCGCCGCTGCGCTGACCGCGACCGCCGACGAGGTCGCCGACGCCGTTATCGCCGCGACCGAGCTGGTAACCGCTCGGCTCTCCGTCGGCCGGATCGCCCGCATGTGGGGCGCCCGGACCCGCGGCCTCGTACGCCGTCTCCTGGGCACCGCCGAGGAAGCCGCAACCGCGGCCGCCGAGGACATCGGCGAGGACCTGCCGGACGGCTGGGACGACCTGCCCGGGCGGTACGACGACACCGTGCCCGAAGGGCTCGGCCAGTACGCCTAAACGACCGAGCACCTGCTGCGCGCCGTCGGCGACCGCCTGGCCGAAGCCGCCCGGACCGAGCTGGCCGCCCGACTCGACGCCGACGAGGACATCGAGCAACTGCGGGCCAGGCTGCGTGACGCCTTCACCCGCGAGGGCGCGCACCTGGGCCCGGTACGGGAGCAGCAGATCGCCCGCACCGAGGCGGCCAAGGTGTGGAACACGGCCACCCTTGCCGCCGCGCAGGCCGCCGCCGGCCCGGACCGGCCCGTGGTTAAGCAGTGGATCACCCGGCACGACGCGCGGGTGCGTACCGCGCACGCTGAGGCCAACGGCCAGATGCAGCTTCTCGCCGAGCCGTTCACGGTCGGCGGCATCGCAATGCAGACCCCCGGCGACCCCACGGCTCCGGCCGGCCTCGTCATCAACTGCCGGTGCCGCCTTGCAGTTCGCCCCCGAACTGCGCGCGACGGCCCTCGAATCTCAGGCGGCCCCAGGAGCGGAAATTTCAGATGCAAGGGAGAGCCGTGTGGATGCCGACCTGACCGCTGCCAGCGGCCATAGCGGGGCGATGATCGCCCTGATGCCGACAGCAGCGGACGCGCAGCGCCTGGCCCTCGAAGCAGTCGGCTCCGAGCCGGCCGAGGAACTGCACCTGACCCTGTTCCATCTCGGCGAGGGTACCGACTGGGACGAGGATCACCGCGCCGACCTGATCGCCGGTCTTCGCGCCCGACTCGCGGACATCGGCGAGCCCTTGGTCGCGCGGGCTCTTGGAGCAGCGCACTGGAACACGGACGGCGATGATCCGTGCTGGGTGCAGTCTGTGGGCGACGACCGCGACCCCTCTCAGGACGCCCCGAGACTCGAGAACGCCCGCTGGGCGGCGACGTACGCCCTGGAGGACATGCACAGGCAGCCCGATCTGCCTGCGCAGCACACACCGTGGCTGCCCCACGTCTGTGCGGCGTACAGCAGCAGCCCGTCCCTGCTGGCCGCGATGAACGGGCGCCTGGGTCCGATCCGCTTCGATTGGGTAAGGGCCGCGTTCTCCGGCGAGTACACCGATATCCCGACTCACCTCCGCTCGCGCGGAGAGGACCAGGCGCTGCACCGCTGGAAGCCGTACACCGGCGGCTCACCTCCGCTCGCGCGGAGAGGACGCCTCCCCCATGACGCCGACAGTTACCGCGCGCGGCTCACCTCCGCTCGCGCGGAGAGGACCGCCATGCGCACGGAGGCGATGACGTACTCCTCGGCTCACCTCCGCTCGTGCGGAGAGGACTACATCTACCTCAGCCCCAAGGCCAAGGAGCTCGGCTCACCTCTGCTCGCGCGGAGAGGACTGGTATTCGTCCAGAGAGCGCCTGCTCAACAACGGGTCACCTCCGCTCGCGCGGAGAGGACCCGAACACGATCACCCACGACAGCCGCAGCACCGGCTGACCTCCGCTCGCGCGGAGAGGACGAGCGCGTGGTGTTTCGGGAGCTGCGCGACGACGGCTCACCTCCGCTCGCGCGGAGAGGACCCAGACGACGGCGCGCATCGCGTCGAGGTCGTCGGCTCACCTCCGCTCGCGCGGAGAGGACTGGCGGGCGTAGGTCTGCCGGGTGTTGGCGCGCTGCTCACCTCCGCTCGCGCGGAGAGGACCTCGCTCTTGCCGGTCACCTTCGCGAGCCAGGCGGTTCACCTCCGCTCGCGCAGAGAGGACAAAGTGCCGTTGCCCTTCCACGTCCACGCCGGCGGTTCACCTCCGCTCGCGCGGAGAGGACTCGAGGGCGGTCTGCTCATTCACGGCGGGGTCCGGTTCACTTCCGCTCGCGCGGAGGGGACGTGGTTCCGCCCGGGTCCAAGGCGGGCGTGTACGGTTCACCTCCGCTCGCGCGGAGAGGTCTTGGCGATCTCGAACATCAGCTTCTCGATCGCCGGCTCACCTCCGCTCGCGCAGAGAGGACGTGTGCATCGGCACGTCGAGGGACAGGCCGCCGGCTCACCTCCGCTCGCGCGGAGAGGACTGAGCGAACGCGAACATGCTCCCCGCGTCCACCGGCTCACCTCCGCTCGCGCGAAGGGGACACGCCCGTCTCCCACGGTGACGAGTACACCGGCGGCGCACCTCCGCTTATGCGGAGAGGACGGCCAGACCGGAAGCGTCTACGACACCATCTACGGCTTACCTCCGCTTGCGCGGAGAGGACGCGCTCGACACCGAGACGACCGGGCTCGACATCGGTTCACCTCCGCTCGCGCGGAGAGGACGGCACGTCCACTTCGATCGGGTCGGGCACGAGTGGCTCACATCCGCTCGCGCGGAAATTCACTTCCTCGCGTACAGGGACAACAATCACGCTTTTCACGTTTCAAGTAACTGACTTGAAGCAACGCGCCACGCGGTGTTTCGCGCGACACCCGCTCGTTCCTGCTCACGTGGAGCCGACTACACGACGGAATAGGGTGCCCCGAACCCAGGCGCCGGGTCTACCGCGCTCACGCGGAGAGCCTTGCTGGACGCGCAGGAGGGCATAGCTGTAGTGGCGATACCTCGGGAGCCAGCGGGACATCCTCGCCATGTAAGAGGCGACGGACCTCTGGGATCCGTCGCCGTTGGCTCAGAAGAGCCAGCTGACGAGTTCGTTGATCAGGACACGGAGTACCGCGCTGACCACCACGCGTGATACCTCAAGGAGGACCTTGCGTCGCAGAACGAACTTCCGCAGGAACCGAGACACTGCTTCTCCAGAGCGCGCAGACACGGCCGAGGTTAGCGCCCCATCCCTCGAGAGGGTCGTGCGTTCATCTCGACGTGCTGTCGCCTGAAGAGCCAACAGGATTCCGCGCACCTCCCAGAGAGGCGTGCAGCAGTAAGTACTCTACGGGACGCCGAACTTGCTGTACTTGAAGTCTTACGAATTCCTCCGCGCCGGTCTTCACAGGGGGTGCTGCAAGGCGACGAAGCATGGCGAGACAGCTCTTCTTCTGATGCGTTCCCTCGGAAGCACGCCCGCATCCAATCCCGTGACAAGGAGCACCATGGTTCTGGAACCCCGACTCTGGGGCAAGGCTGCCGGGCTGGGCGAGGATGCCCGCGGTGCAGACCATACGCATCCCCTGATCTGCCACCTGCTGGACACGGCCGCCGTCGCTGAGATCGTCTGGGACGAGCTGCTGACCGTGCACCAGCAGGACATGGTGGCGGAAGCGCTGCAGGTTTCGGTTGGGCAGGCGCGGACGCTCGCGGCGTTTTGGGCTGGGCTGCATGACATCGGGAAGATCAGCGTGCCGTTTCAGCTGCACCGGAATGGACCGAAGCACGGGGGGAAGCTGCTGACTCAGCCGCTGAGCGATGAGCCGGGGTACGCATTCGGTGCCAGCGCCGTGCAGGACCGCCAGTCGCACGAAGCGGCGGCACACTGGTGGCTGGTCCGGGCCTTCAAGGAGATCGGCTATCCGTCATCGAAGCGGCGTCCGCAATCGCAGCTCAGTCATGCGGTGGCCCAGCTGCTCGGTGGCCACGGTGGCCGTTTCCACCCGGTGGTCTACGAAAAGGACTCTCGGTGCCCTGCAGCGCGTCACCCCGGCATGGGCACGCGGAGTTGGGAGGAGCAGCGACGGATCCACTTCGACGAGGTACGCAGAGTTGTCGGGGGGACGTTGGTTCCGCAGGGCCGGATGACGTCAGGAGCGGCCGTTGTCCTGACGGGGTTGGTGACCTTGTCTGACTGGCTGGCCAGTATCGACGAGGAGATTCGGACCCGGCTCAGGGAAGAGGCATGGGCTGGAACTCCCGACGACCTGGACGCCTACTGGCAGCTCGCCCGCTCGGCCGCTCCCCGCCTGTTGCAGCGGACGGACCTGCTTCGGACGGGGTTCGCCCGGCCGCCGGTACCCACCCAGCATGCGGGGAAAGCTGGTCTTGGGGCGAGTATGGCTCGCCAGGCGCCCGATCTGGTGGCCGAGCACGGGCCGGGCATGGTGGTCGTGACGGCTCCGCCGTCGGAGGAGCGTACGGAAGCGGCTCTTCGCGCCGCGGCCGTCCTTGGGCATGCGACGGATGCGCGGGGCCTTTTTTACGCACTGCCGACCGGTTCAGCGGCTGACAGTCACATGGCGCAGGTGCATGCGTTTGCCGGGCAGGCACTGACCGGTCCGTGGCGTTCGTTGCTGCTTCACAGCTCTTCCCGGCTGAAGCCGGCGGAAGCCGCAGCGCAGTGGGCTCACGCCAATGCGACTGGCGGAGTCAATCCGGAGCCTGGTGAGGAGTGGGCTCCGACAGCGAATAGCTGGCTCAACTCCCATCACCGTGCGCTATTGGCTGCGCTCGGCACTGGGACGGTGGACGAACTTCTGCAGGCTGTTATGCCGGTGACGTTCAACGCGATGAGGCTCTTTGCTCTTTCCGGCAAGGTCGTCGTGGTGGATGAAGCCCATGCCCGCGGCGCGTGGGGGCATGAGCTGATGTTGCGGTTCCTGGAGTGGGCTGCGGCGCTGCGGATCCCGGTCGTCCTGGCCGCAACGGCGGCGGACAAGTCGGTGGACGCGATGTTGGCGGCCTACCGCCGGGGCGCTGGAGGGGGCAGAGAGCCAGTGATGCAGCCCCGTCGGTCGCCTGGGTGGTTGTTCGTGGATGCTCAGTCTGGAACGGGGCACCTGCCCCAGCAGCCTGCCGAGGCCGCTCGTGCCAGCTCGCTCAGCATCGAAGTCGTTGACGGTACGCCGTACGGCGCGATCAAGGCGGCTCTTGTACCGATCGTCGCAGCCGGTAGTGGAAGAGCCGCCGTCTACCGAGCGACGCCTGCGGAGGCCATCCGCACGTTCCATCAGCTCACAAAGGACTTCCCCGGCCTGAACGTGACCCTGGTCCATGAACAGATGTGGAACAAGGACCGGTGGCAGCGTCTCGCGGCCTGCCGAACCGCCATCGCGCCAGCTGGTGGAGTCACCGGCCCTTCCGTGCTGGTGACGACGTCGATGCTGGAACATGTCCGGGGCCTGCATTTCGACGTCGTCCTGTCCGGACCGGCGCCGCTCGCGGCCCTGCTGGCTCGTGCGGTGCAGAGCGTGGGTGACCGGTCGAGGCTTGTGGTGCTCCGAGCGGACAACGCGTCGGAACTGGACGACGCCGCGTTGGTACGCCGCACTGACCTGCTCCTGGGGGCCGGCAGGACGGTTTCCTTGCCCGATGAGCTGCCCCTCATTCTGGATGAGGTGTATGCCGAGGAGTTCGGCGACAGGCTGGAGTGGCCGGCGGCGCGTGAGCTCCAGAAGCTCGACAACCAGCGCACGGTTCGCGAAAACAAGGCCAGCGGTACTGCGCGGTGGCTGGCGGTGCCCGGGCCGGGGGAGCTTGATGGCGATCTCGCCCTGCTGAACCGTGACCACGCCGGTATGGAGCCCGAGCTACTTTCCTCGGTGCTCGGGGAAGACCTGGTGCAGGTGGTCTGTCTGTACGGGCACGGCCGGCCGGGGAACGAGGCGCATCTCCTGGAGGAAGGCGTCCCGGAACGGAGACTTAAGCGCGGTCCCAAAAGGCGACCGGTGCCGGGACAGCTGGTCCCCTATCTGATTCCGGTACCGAAGCGACTCGTCGAGGACGTGGAGGGTGATGCCGATAGTGCCTGGCGCGGCATGTCCGCCCTCAGGAACGTTCTCCGGCTGAATCTGAAACAGCTGGAAGACGGCAGGTGGGTGTACAGAGGCCCGAAGCATCGATTCTGCATGAGTGAACACGGCCTGGTGATCGACGAGTTGCCGTAAACGGGCACTCTGTCCCGTACGCCCGTCTAGCATCTAGGGGATGTCCGACCACGGGGGGAGGGGCGTGACCACGCCTGCGTCCAATCTGATCGATGAGCCATGGATCCCTGTCGCATGGCTGGAGGGGAAGTCGGGTCCGCCGTATGTGGGTCTGAGGACTCTGTTTCTGCGTGCCGGAGAGATCCGCGCGCTGCTGGTTGCGGAGGCTCCGGCTCACTCGGCGCTGCTGCGCTTGCTGTACGCGCTGACCGCCCGGATCGCCGCTCTGGACGAGGCCGGTCCCGGAAGCTGGGGCGATCGGCGGGAAAAGATCCTTGAACAGGGATCCTTCGAGCAGAGCATCGAACTCTCCGGTGGCCGCAAGGCGGGCATCGCGGGCTACTTCGACCAGTGGACCCATCGTTTCGACCTGTTCGACCGTGATCGTCCCTGGCTCCAGGACCCGCGTCTCCCCGACCAGTGCGACAGGAACCAAACTGCCGGGATCCACAAGCTGGTCATGAGCCGGTCAGCGGGCAACAACCACTCCTGGTTCGGGCACTGGAGCCATGCCGAGCTCGTCCTTCCCCACCTTTCGCAGTCGGCACTGTCGCTGCTGACCTGGCACTACTGGGGAGCCCCCGGGGCCCTCTCGAGGCGAAAAGTCGGCCGTGTGAGCCACCATTACGCGAAGGCGTCACCACTGCGGGCCGCTCTGTCGTATCACCCGGAGTGCGACAACCTCTTCCTGACGCTGCTGGCCGGCCTGACCCCGCCGGACGGCGACGTCAGCCGGCAGACGGACCTGTGCCCGTGGGAGCGAGAGGATCTTCCGGACCCGCTCAAGCCGATGCCAGCGCCAAAGGGCCCCTGCTCGCGGCTCACCGCCTGCTCGCAGCACGCCCTGTATCTCGTCGCCGCCGAGGACGGCGAGCGCACCGCCGATGCGTACATCACCTGGGCCTACGATGCCGAGCGGATCCGGCCGCAGGACGACTACCTGATCTGGGACATCGGCAAGGACGGAGAGACCTTCCCCCGGCTCGCACGTTCTTCCCGTGCCCTATGGCGGGACATCGACGCCCTTCTGCTGAAGCAGCTGGACGACGCCAGCCCCATCCAGCCGAAGGTGATGGACCACGCCTTCGACGTCAGCGAGTACCTGCGAGTACGTGCGCTCGGCTTCGAGCAGGACGCCAGCCAGGCGGCCAACCACCAATACGTCGACTCCACCACCCCCGTACTTCTTTCCCGAGTCGAGGAAGACGTGGTGAGCAGCGACCTGCCCGTACGCCATCTCCGCGAACTCGGCGAGCTCTTCGGACACCGGCTGGAGCAGGCTACGAAGGAAGCATGGCTGAAGTACACGGATGACAAGAAGAACGACCCCGGGGCCTGGCTGGGCGCAGTCGCGGCACGGTACTGGCCCTCGGCGGAGGACGAGTTCTGGTCGAGGTTCCGGCAGTTGACCCGATCTGACGGCGCTACGGACCCCGGCTTCGATTTCGAGGCCGCATGCCGGGCCTTCGGCCGGCACGCACTCGAGGCGTACGACACGGTGACCGATTCCGTGACCCGCACTCCACGGGGCGCGAAGGCTGTCAGCAGTGCAAAGGCGATCATCCTCGCCGCCCTGAAAGACCCGCTCAAGGCGATGGAGCAACCGAAGACGAACAGGGCGGCCAAGAAGCCGTGACCGTCGCCCACCGACCCGAGGACAGGCAGTGACCCCCGAAGCCCTTGAAACACGAAAGCGCCAGAGGACTCACGCCTCGTATGCCGCATTCGCCCTGAGTATCGAACGCCTGTGCCGAGCGGACCCCGGAGCCCGTGCCGCGCTGCGCGCGGGGCTGCGCCGCGATCTGGACCACCCGCGCACCCGCCCTATGCACCGGCTGCTCACGACGCGCCTGCCGGACGAGTGCGATGACCAAACAGCCCAGGCCCATTACACCGTGGCTTCACTGATCGCAGCCCAGCCACGACACGCCTTCGCACCCAGCCAGGAAGACGACGAAGACCCCGCCGCCGAACAAGACGAGCAGGCTCTTCAAGAGAACGGCGAACCGGACGGGGAAAACGCCCCGTCGGAAGCCACACCGTACGGACCCTCGTTCGGTGCCACTCTGGGACAAGCCGTTATCGCGAAAGGCGCCTCCATGCGGATGAGCGCCGCAGAGGCCCGCATCAACCTCCTGACGCGCCAGAGTCTCCGCGGGATCCACCTGCACCTGCCCGCTGCGGTGAATCAATTGCGTGCCACCGGTGCCCCGATCGACTGGGGACAGCTACTGGCTGACCTCGTCAACTGGCCCTACCAGTCGGGACGTATCAGCCGCCGCTGGCTGCAGGACTTCTACCGGATCACGGCCCGTGCCGACCGGGACTGACCCCTCACCCACAGGAGCCCCCAATGGCCCTCAAGCCACGCTTCCTCGACATCCACGTCGTTCAGCCTGTTCCCTACGCGAACCTGAACCGGGACGACACCAACTCCGTCAAGACCATGCTCTACGGCGACGCCCTGCGGACCCGCATCTCCAGCCAGTCCTGGAAGCGGGCCATCCGCGAGCACTTCCAGGAAGCGCTCGGTGACAGCGCGCTGCGTACACGCCGCATCGGCGAGCGAGTCACTGAAGTACTCCGCGGCCGGGGGTGGGACGCGAAGCTCGCCGAACGTGCGGGCGCGCACGTCGCGGCGGGGAGCAGCATCAAGTGGGAGATGGCCAAGGGGAAGGACAAGCAGCCCATCACGAACAAGGTTCTGACCAACGCGCTCATCTACCTCCCCGAAGACGCCGTCGAGGAACTGGCCGACATCGCCGAAACCCACAAGGACGCGCTCACGACCGACTTCACCGGCAAGGGAAAGTCGAAGCCCGAGAGCGCCCTGAAAGGGAAGATCGACAAGATCCTCCTCAAGAGGAACGGCGTCATCAACCTCTTCGGCCGCATGCTCGCCGAGGTCGACCATGCCGGTGTCGACGGCGCCGTCCAGGTCGCACACGCCTTCACCACGCACACCACTGAGGTCGAACTCGACTACTTCGCAGCCGTCGACGATGTCACCGCGACAAAAGGCGATGAAACCGGCAGCGGCCACATGGGCACCGCCGAATTCAGCACCGGAACCTTGTACCGGTTCGCCACAGTCGACCTACAGGAACTCACCAAGAACCTGAGCGACGACAACGACCTCGCCGTCAACGCCGCCCGCGAACTCGCCGGCCAGTTCCTGCTTTCCTTCATCGAGTCACTTCCGCAGGCCAAGAAGAACTCCACCGCTCCACACTCGCTCCCACACCTGGTCCACGTGGCAGTCCGCTCCGACCGGCCCCTGTCCTTCGCCGCAGCCTTCGAGGAGCCCGTACAGTCCGCCCAACACGGCGGCTACGTCGCACGCTCTGTCGAAGGCATCGACGCCTACTCCAAGGCCGCAAACACCCTCCTCGGGCCCAGCCGCGTCCTGCACGCGGCACACGCCTCTCTCCACTTCGACAAGCTGGAGCACCTCGGAGAACGTCACCCGTCCTTCGAAGCTCTCGTCACCGCCGCCGTCGACGTGGCGCTCGCCGAGGCCCCGCAGTGACCGAGGAACACGCCCCTGGGCTGTTGCTGCGCCTGGCCGGCCCACTGCAGTCCTGGGGCACCCACAGCAAATACCTGTCGCGTGACACCGCCAGATTCCCCACACGGTCCGGCGTCGTGGGCATGCTGGCCGCAGCTCTCGGGCGGGACCGCGGAACACCCCTGGACGACCTCACGACACTGTCCATGACAGTACGGGTCGACCGCCCCGGCGTTGTCCTTTCCGACTTCCACACCGTAGGCGGTGGGCTACCCGCCGATGAAAAAGTGATCACCGTAGACGGGAAACGCAGGGCCGAAGAAAAGGGCACTCTGGTCTCCAAGCGTCAGTACCTGGCTGATGCAGCTTTCACCCTCGCGCTCACCTCCGACGACGCGGAACTGCTCCATGTGTGCGCCGATGCCCTCCGTGACCCGCACTGGCCCCTGTTCCTCGGCCGCCGGTCCTGCCCGCCGGAGGGCCCCATCCTGCTGGGAACCGTAGAAGATCCACTGCATCACCTGGTACGGCTCCCGCTGGCAACCAAGAGGCCGCGCCGCGGCCCACAGGCCACCGACTTCTACAGCGACAAGCCGCTCGGGGAACTCCCTGTGGACTCCGCCGCCCCCGACAGGGGCGACGGCGATCACCACAGCGGCGAAGTCACCGACGAGCCGCTGTCGTTCGCACCACTGGCGCGAGAGTACCGGCCCAGGCCGCTGTACCGGCGAGCCGTACACCTGCCGGACGCCACGTACGAAGGCTTCGGCACCGCCTACCTGGAAAAGCTACAAACCTATATCGACACCCATTTCGTTGAACCGGAGAGGAGCGCCCGGTGACTTTGTGGCTGACCCGCATCGTTCCCTCGCCCAGCTCGCGCGAGGCCCGAAGGGACCTCAGTGGCAGCGACCAGGGCATCCGGCTGCACCAACGCATGCTGCAGATGTTTCCCGACGGAGTCGAAGGCCCGGCTCGGGCCGCATTCGGGGTTCTGTTCCGTGCAGAGGAAACTCCACGTGGACCGCAGATCCTGCTGCAGAGCCATATAGAACCTGACTCCTCGCGCCTGCCAGACGCTTACGGCGCCGTCGAAACGCGATCCCTCGACGCCTTGTTGTCGAACCTGCACAAGGGAATGGTCGTCAACTACCGCTGCGTAGCCAGCCCCGTGCGGAAGCCTGGTGCCGCCTCTCGGGAAGCCTATAAGCTCCCACCGGTTGTGGCCTTGAGCGGCAACGCCGCTATTGAATGGTGGGGACGCCAGGCCGACGCAGGCGGGCTGGAGCCGTTGCACATCACCGCCCACCCGCTCGCGACTGTACGAGGCCAGCAGAGCGCCAAGGGCCCTGTTGCAAAACAGAGAATTCAGCACGCCCGCACACAATTCGACGGCACGGCCCGAGTCCTCGATGCCGAACTGCTTCGCGATACGCTCGCTACCGGCATCGGACGCGGCAAGGCATACGGATGCGGACTTCTCAGCATTGCTCCCGCTCGATGAATTGAACCACCTGCCGACCCAAGTAGTTCCGGGTTTCTAGCCGCAGTACTCCTGCCCGGTAGGGAAATATTTAGTGCCTCAATGGCCATTCGGGCAGGGGAGTGGCCATAAGTCGCCCGCCAGGTTAGCGCCAGGGAAGGTGGCGTCCTTGTTCGCGTGCTAAGTCCGTGTACCGCTTGGCGTCAGTTATCTGCGCGACTACCTCCGGTCAAACTCCGCTCGCGCGGAGATGAGCCGTACTTAGCCAACACGTTGAGCCGCGCGAAAGGGTGCTCTCCGTGCGAGTGGAGGTGAGCCGGTCACGGAGCGGGGCAACGAGCAGCCGCAGACGTGCTCTCTGCGCGAGCGGAGGTGAGCCGATCTGTCGGGCTTCCTCGCGGTAGTCTTCGCCGTCTTCTCCGCACGAGCGGAGGTGAGCCGGCCGCCCAGGCGGTGGCGGACCAGCGGTTCACCCCCGCTCGCGCGGAGAGGACGCCGTGGATGGAGGTCGCCGGGTCGATCTCGGCGGTTCACCTCCGCTCGCGCGGAGAGGACACCGGGTCAGGGCACGGGATGCGGAGGCACGGCGGCTCACCTCCGCTCGCGCGGAGAGGACCGGTCGTTGCAGGCGTAGCAGTCGGGCTCCTCCGGCTCGCCTCCGCTCGCGCGGAGAGGACCCCGTCACGGGCGCCTGGTACATGCCGTTCAGCGGCTCACCTCCGCTCGCGCGGAGAGGACTCAAAAAGGAACGCGTAGCGGAGATCCGCCGGCGGCTCACCTCCGCTCGCGCGGAGAGGACTCCGCAACCTCCCGCATGATCCGGTTCGCGGTCGGCTCACCTCCGCTCGCGCGGAGAGGACCACACGGGGAGAGGGGAGAGCCCGTAGTACCTCGGCTCACTTCCGCTCGCGCGGAGAGGACATCTACGACGCCCGAGCCCAGTACCTCGGACTCGGCTCACCTCCGCTCGCGCGGAGAGGACCACGACGTGGGCCGTTTTCCAGCTCGCCAAGACGGCTCACCTCCGCTGGCGCGGAGAGGACAACGAGGTCGACGCGGTGAGGGCGAGGTACGGCGGCTCACCTTCGCTCACGCGGAGAAGGTGCTACGGCCAGAAGAGCTTGATCTCTTCCGGTGCTTGTCGGGCTCCAGGGACCGACGGCTCGACAACCGTGTATCCCAGCGCTCGCAGCACCCGGGCGGCAGAGTCGGGAGCGTCCCTCACCGCCGCCTTCAGCTGCATGAGCCGCCACTTCCGCAGATGCTCGTCGATCACAGCCTCCCATCCAGGAGCCGTGTCGATCGCGAACTCTCGCTTCAGGAAAAGAAGCACGTCCTCCAGGGACGGCCGCATCCTGTGACCTCCAACGGGGAGGTGCATCTCGGCAAGCCGCGGCAGCCGATTTCGCTTGAGTCCCTGCTTTGGCCGGCCCTTGTCCGCCAGGCGCAGCAAGTACGCCATCTCGTCCCGGTGAGCATGGACGTGCAAGTGGGCACCGGGCGGCTCGTTGCTGCTCCGCACGTACTCGAACCGCACCAAGGGGTCGGTGATGCCCGCGTAGAACACGTGCACGTCGGCAAGATCCGTCGCCATGAACGTACTGGCGCCATCCCAGCAGCAGAAGTACCGAACGCCCAGACTCAGACGCTCCTCGCCATCGATGCGGATCGGGATGCGCTGAACGACCTTGTTCTCAGCTATCGGTGAGACCTGGACCTTGGAACCCATGTTGATCGCATGGAAACGCGGGGTGTCCTCACCGAGGACCCCCCGCGTCAGGGCAGTCATTTGGTCGGCGAAACCCGCCGCCAGCGCATCAAGGGCCTTAGCCTCGTCAGCAGTCACCATCGAGAAGGTAGTCGATACCTTCGATCGTGTGCCAAACGTCCAGCTCATCCATGCTCAGGCTGTACATGGCGGCGCGTTCGGCGAGCTGTTCGTAGGTCATGTTCACGCTCGCCAGCAACTGCGCGCGCTGAGCCTCAAGCTCACTGCGCGTCCGATGGATCACAGTCGGCATAACTCGCTCCCCGGGTTCGATGCCCATAGTCAATCAGGGCGCACTGACAACGATGCAGCCACCCCGGCGAGAAGTCACCCGCACGGGGCCCCCTTTTGACTACCCGTACCCACAGGTTCGAACGCTAGAGCGGCGGCAGTCAGGTTGGCAGCCACCTACTCGGCTGGCAGCCGCGCCCCAACCTCCGCGGCCAGGTCCCGCGCCTCCCGCCCGACCTCGCTGTCATCCGCCAGCAGCATCAGTAGACGGACCGCATCCCGGGCCTCAGGCAACGTCAGCAAGGGGAGGCGCGGGTCGGACGGGTACAGGGCATTCGGCGGTGAAGAGAAGTCCATGCCTGAAGAACGCGGTGAGGGACGCGCAGGGTAAGGGTGGAACAATCGCATCGAAGAAGTGAGCTGCCACACCCCGGGGGAAGCGTTGAGAACTGCGATCATCACCGCGATCGTCGGGGTAGGGGGAACCTGCGCCGGAAGTCTCCTCACTCTGTTGCAGAGCACCTTGAGCGCGCGGAGCACCACGAAGACGAAGCAGCAGGAACTGGAGCAGCTGAGCCAGCAGGCACGGACGCAGCTTTACGTTGACCACATCAATCAGCGCCGCGAACACCGACGCGCGACCTACTTGGCCTTCGTTCAAGCCGTGGCCGTCCTCAACCGTCTCACCAGGGAAGACCAGCACCGCGCGGCGAAGCTGGCAGGCAGGAGCGAGGAGTACGGCATCGAACTGTCCGATGCGGCCAGCGCAATAGAGGCAGCAAGAGACACCGTGATGCTCGACGGGCCCCAGTCCGTCACCGAGGAAGCCGTGGAGCTATGCCGACTTCCTTACCGTGTAGCGGACGCCGCACTCACTGCGCACGAACACGGCCTCGACTCGGCCGAATGGGCAGCAATGACCGCGGCGATGGACAACCTTCGGACGCAGATGATCCGGCAGTGCACCCGCTTCTCCGTGGCAGGGTCCAGCGCCCTTAACATGGACGGCGTGGGGAACCACACCGAACCAGCGCCGTGGAACACCCCGCCCCCACCACCCGGAGCAGGCCGCCGGTAGCCAGGCGAGAGGCCGGGCAGCGATTGCCACCCGGCCAAGAGGAACTGCTAACGGCTCAGCCCATCTGTCTGCGCAGCACCCGGCACTCGGCTGTGAACTCCAGCAGCCTGGCGATGGCGACATCTGCCCCAGCACGTGACAGAGCGACATCCGTCTCGCCCTGGAGGTACAACACCGGCTCACTTAAGGCTGACCCCTCATCCCCGCGGTACAGCTGGGCGCGCATTAGAACAGGAGCCACAGAGTCCAGAGGCGACAGCAGCTGAACCTGCGGCGACCAGTGAGCCGTGGACGTCGGACCAAAGGCATGACCGAGCGGATCCAGGCGGTCCTTGCACCACGGCGGGCAGGGAGTCGGGTGAGAATACGCAGCCCAGTCGGCTACGCTCATGAGAAAACCTCTTCTGCAACGGAGATGGTTGACGGCCAGCGGGTGATGCCGCCAGTCGCGGCCCAGGCGCCTGCACTGCGCCTGGGCCTTTTCGGGTTCCGGGGGCCCGGAGCGCTGCGCCAGCTGATGAACCGGCGGAGAATGAACGCTAGGACACGTCGGATGGCCTGCTCTACGACAGAGTCGGAATCCGGCATCCGTCGCGTGTCGACTTAGTTGACATGGGCGGGCGCTACGCGGCTGCGGTGCAAACTTGGAAAGCATCCGGTGGGCATAATGCGTTGATCGTCCTTATTGGTAGCTTCGGGTGGTACGGCCACTCGTCTCTGCCGATGACGCGCCTTTGTCCGAAAGATGCCGGGCGAGGAACCCGTGACGGATGGCGCGAACGGCCTGGCGGTCAGAGCGGAACTAGGAGCTGTCCGCCCGATCATGTGACTGTCTCCTGGTCGGATCGTTGTCCTGTGTATGGGGCGGGGTGAACGTGGTGATCTGTCTGATGCGGAGTGGGAACGGCTGCGACCGTTCCTGCCCGTGAGCAACGGTCGATGCGGGCGGTGGCGTGATCACCGGCAAGTGATCGACGGGATTCTGCACCGGGTTCGGACCGGGGTTCACTGGCGAGATCTGCCGGAGCGGTTCGGGCCGTGGAAGACGGTCTACGAGCGCCACCGGCTCTGGTCGGCCGACGGCACCTGGGAACTTCTGCTGCACCAGGTCCAAGCGGCGGCCGATGCGGCTGGCGAGATCGACTGGGACATCTCGGTGGACTCGACCATCGTTCGCGCGCACCAGCACGCGGCCGGCGCCCGCACCGACCCCCCGCCGGCCCTCGCCGACCAAAAGGGGGGCGAGCCTCTGGAACACCAGGACGAAACGGCGTGGCGGAACCTCGTCGACCGGCTGGTGGAGGTGGTGCAGGAGGCGAAGGCCTGGGGCGTTCGCGCGGCGGCTTCACGAGCAAGATTCATTTGAGCGCGGACGGTCGCTGTCGGCCGCTGTCCCTGATCGTCACACCGGGGCAGCGGGCCGACTGCACCCAGTTCGCGCCGGTGCTGGAGAAGATCCGGGTTCCCCGGCCCGGGGAGGGCCGGCCCCGCAAGAAGCCGGACAGCGTCGCAGCAGACAAGGCCTACAGCAACGGTCCTTGCCGTCAATACCTGCGGCGGCGCGGCATCCGGCACACGATTGCGGAGAAGGCCGACAGCCAGTCCGCCCGCCTGCGCAAGGGATCACGAGGCGGACGGCCACCGGGGTTCGACGAGGAGCGGTACAAGAAGCGCAACACCGTCGAACGGGCCGTGAACAGGCTCAAAAACTTCCGTGCGGTGGCTACGCGGTATGACAAGCGAGGCTACGTGTTCCTCGGCACTGTCTCAGCTGCGGCTGTCGTCGTGTGGCTCCGCTCATGACCGGCCACCCGCGTTCAAGTCGAGTGCGGGCGCCCGGCCGACCGCGGCAAAAAGGATGAGAGGCAGCTCCTTGTCGGCCTGGCCGAGCGCCAGCGCGAGCCAACGATCGTTGTCGGGGAGCGGCCACACCTGCATGCTCACGGCCTGTTGGCTGAGGTAGTCGAGCGGCTCGGGCACCGACTCTCCCTCGCAGCTGGCGCTGAGATACGGTCCGAGGTCCACGACAAACGCACTGCCCCACCGATCCGTCAGGCGTGCCGCCAGGTCGTCGAGGCGAGCCCGCAGTTCGGCATCGGCCTCAACCCAGACCTGCCCGTCGTCGTCATCCCAGAAATCCCGACTGACCTGCAGTACGCGCACATGATGCTCTGGTCCACCTTCCCCGGAGGCGTCAACATAGGTCACCTCCGGGAACGGCTGCACGGCCAGCGAGTCAATCGTCGAAATGTACTCCGGGGTGGTCATGGGTGCAGGCTATGGGACCGCGCAGACAACCTCCGCTGGCTGCACACACCAATGATCGGCCGGACAGCTCCTAGTCAGCGCGCACCGAAACCTAGCCCTTGGTCAGGGCGAGGGCCCGTACCGTGCGCGAGATTCGGCAAAGGGCCAGCAGGTCATGGCCGCGATTCTCTAGCGATACCCGCGAAGCAGTACCCAAGAAGGCGACAGCTCGGCTGGCCTCGCACTACAGCTATCGGCCCTCAGCGCTCCAGTGCGGCGGAGTCTTGCCTGGCGTCTTGGTCAAAGTGACCGGATCAAATCCCCAGCTCACACATGTAGGGCCCTCCGCTAAGTGGCGAGGGACCCTCCATGCTTCTTGCGGTCAGCGGGGGAGCGCCCAGTCCAGGTACTCCTGCACCGGCCCGAACAGGCCGTATGGCACGTACTCGGCGTTCTGGCCGCGCGCGACCCAGACGACCTCGGCGATCTCCTCCGCGTCACCGATGCCCGCAGTGCCGGAGATCGGCTCGCACGCCACGTAGGTTATGTGCCGGCCAGTGTTCGGGTGGACCCGCTCGCCCAGCACACGGTCGGCCATGACGTCCAGCAGGACTTCCTCGACGGTCTCCCGGACCGCAGCCTGCTCCGGCGCCCCCCGGCCTCGATCCCGCCTCGGGGAACGCCCACAGCAGCTTCCCCTCCCGCTCCCGGCGGCGAATCATCAACACCCGCCCACCGTCCACGACGATCGCCGTGGCAACGCCCTGCTGCTCAGTGGTGCTCTGCTCGGTCACGCGGCCTCCAGGGCGCTCACGATCGACGGGTACATGGTCTCGGTTGGGATGAACTTCGACAGGGCACTGATCGGCACCCACGCCAGGTCCTCGTTCTCCAACGGGTCGCGGTTCGTCGCCTCGCCCATCAAGTACTCGCAAGCGTGGCACTCGGCGACGACGCCCGTGACCGGGTGGATACGTGACCCAAGGGACTGGCGAACGGTACACCGGACACCGGTCTCGGCGTGGGTTTCCGCCACCGCCACCACGGCAGGGGCGGCTCCAGGCGGCTCACCTCCGCTCGCGCGGAGAGGACGCCAGGAACAGAGTCCACCACCAGCCGAGGGGCGGCTCACCTCCGCTCGCGCGGAGAGGACGCGTGGTGTCCCGGGTACCGGCTCGGTCATGGCGGCTCACCTCCGCTCGCGCGGAGAGGACCCTCTTTGACCTGGCCCGTTAGAAGGGCATTGCTGTTTCTTGACTTTCGCGTTTGCAGGCGGTGAGGGTGAGACCCTCAGAGTCGGTGGGTTCTCGGCGGCGGGTTCCTGCTGTGCGTAGTTGGAAGCCTTGATCGTTGTCGGCGGGGTGGGCGAGGACGGCGAGGCCGTAATGGGCCGCGGTGATCGCGTGCAGGAGCCGCAACAGGGCCGCGTGCGCGGGGAGGTCGGCGATGGCGTGGGTCTCGATGTCCTGGCTTCACAGCAGGAGTTCACGGAAGCGGACCCGGTCGGGGAGCGCGGCGGCCGTGTCCGCCGGTGGGTTCTCGGGTGTCCGGCGTACGGGGATGCACTGCTGGTCGATCAGGTTGCAGCTGCCCGTCGGCATGGAGACGTCCTGTCGTCGTTCAGACAGTGGGGAGGAGCCGAGCAGTCGACCTGGCCGCGCACGGCGCAGCAGGCCGAAGCAGCCACAGACCGTCTTGGTGCCGCCTGCCCGGAGCGCGGAACGCCTCACCTGAAACGGTAGTCGAAGCATGTTGAAGAAGCGATTGAAGCCTGAAGATCAGTCGATTTCAAGACCGACCTCGGAAATCGAGAGGCTCGAACGCCCGTACCGGCAGCTCCATATGCCGTCGGTGGGAGTCATCCGCAGCAAGACGAGCCCGCGCAGTGAAGGATGTGTGCCCCACTCCTTGGGGACAGCACGACCCGCCGCACTTCCGCGAAGTGCGCCTGCCGCTGATCCGCCCACCCAGCCCCGCCCAGACCAGCGTTGTAAGCACTGGCCTGCGCCACCTCCTTGGACTTCAGCACCGCTCCGAACGAACCATGGTGCCCGCCCAGGAGCTGTGCGACTTGGTGACTCACTGCTCGGTGTATCAGTCGCCTGTCATCCGGATAGCCGGCCTCTTCGAGCAACTGGAACAGGGATCAATGGGAAGCGATCTCGTGACGGAACTGCTTCTCGTGCTCCGCGCCGGGCGCGCTTACGTAGGCGGGGTCGTCGCGCAAGAGTTCCCAGCAATTGGGAACCTGCGCCTGGAACGGGGGAGTGATCTTGCCGATGTCGTGCAACGCGGCCCAGAAGGAAACCACCGCGCGTGCCTCCGACAGACTCAGCCCAAGCGCGCTTGCCACCGCCTCCCGGGTCTCCTGGCTCAGGACGACGTCCCAGAGCTCTCTGAGCACGGCACCTGTATCGAGAAGATGACAGATCACTGGGTACGGTCGAGTCAGCCCGTGCTCCTTCCCCCACATCCGCGCATCCAGAAGACAGCCTTCCAGGGCACCTGCCGTATCGGTCTTTTCCACGAGCACAGAGATAGCACCCTCTACTGACAGAGGCCCCAAATCCACCGAACTGGAGGCGTCGTGAGGGATGGGCCATACACTCGCTGCGCGATGTCTACGGGAGAGAGCTTGATGCGCCGTGATTCCTTGCAAAGGAACTGCAAAGGGCTTCCGTAGGGCCAGGTGGCAGAGGGTGCTCTCCGCGCGAGCGGAGGTGAGCCGTTCTCCGTGGCCGTGAACCGGCGCCAGTTCGAGTGCTCTCCGCGCGAGCGGAGGTGAGCCGCCCTCCCCCACCGTCCACCAGGCGGCCGGCGGGTGCTCTCCGCGCGAGCGGAGGTGAGCCGTCGGCCCCGTCCCCGTCCTCGGGCAAGACAGGGTGCTCTCCGCGCGAGCGGAGGTGAGCCGATCCGCCGCAAGCTCTCGCCCACGGAGGCGTCGTGCTCTCCGCGCGAGCGGAGGTGAGCCGGTGCTGGGATCGGCGCATTCGGTCGTCGAGCAGTGCTCTCCGCGCGAGCGGAGGTGAGCCGGACAAGGAGGGCAAGAAGTGACCGCCCCCGAGGTGCTCTCCGCGCGAGCGGAGGTGAGCCGCTCAGCCAGGCCGGGATCGGCGGCGGAGGGTTGTGCTCTCCGCGCGAGCGAAGGTGAGCCGGTCTCTTGGCCGGCTGAGGCTCAGGGTTCTGTGTGCTCTCCGCGCGAGCGGAGGTGAGCCGGCGGTCTGCATCGTGGTGTCACGGGAGACGTAGTGCTCTCCGCGCGAGCGGAGGTGAGCCGTTGCTCATCAAGATCGTGGACAAGGCGAAGCGGTGCTCTCCGCACGAGAGGAGGTGAGCCGACCCACACCGGCGACATCGCACAGAACACGATCGTCTCCTCCGCGTGAGCGGAGGTGAGCCGTCGAAGTCCGTGTTTCTCGCGTACGCGCCCGAGAGCTCTCCGCGCGCGCGGAGAGGACTCGTGGGCTGGCCGTGAGCGGTGAACCGGTCGGTCAGTGCCGTGCAACGCAGAGGGGAGGGCGACCTCGCGCTTCGGCGTCCGGCTCAGAGCCGGACGCCGAGTCTTTGCTGGGCGCGGACATGGTCGTGCAGGACCTAGCCGAGGACCTGGAGCAGGCACAGGGCAAGGCCCAGACTCTCCGGCTGGTGGTGGCCGCGGTGGAGAGGGCCAGCAGCGACTTCGTGGGGGAGGACCTCAGCCGGGCCAACTTGGACGACATCCCGCTCAAGGGCGTCCGCTGGGATGCCGGCACCATTTGGCCGGACGAGTGGGAGGCGTGGATCCGGCAAGCCTCCAGACCGGCCGGCGGCGAGGAAGGTGTGCTCATCGTCGCGAGCGAGCCACACAGCAGCGTCGTCTCTGCCGATGCTTGACTCTGGCGTAGGTGACATGCCCTGACCCGCACTGGTGAGTGCCGTCCGGGGGACTCACCGGCCGGAACTCAGGTTGACCGCGGTCAGCCAGGTGCTCTCCGCGCGAGCGGAGGTGATCCGTGCTTGCCGGGCCGCCACTGGTGGCCGTGGGCGTGCTCTCCGCGCGAGCGGAGGGCGCCATGAGCCTGGCCAGGCGCGCGGATGGTGACTGCTCGGTCGCGCGCGACGCACGGCCGGCGCGGCCGCGACGCGAAGTCTCTCGGTCTGAAGGATGAGCAACGGGGTGCTTCAACTGGGAGTTCACGGTCCGGAGGTTCGGACCGCGACGCTAGCGGTCGGGGGGGAGGAGAGCCCTCCCAACGTGACCGCACGGTCACAACCAGCAGCATTGTCCACGATGGCTGAATGCCTTCTCGCAGCCTGATGAAACGCAATAAACCACAACTTCAGAGTGGATTTCGGTTATCTACCGAGCTCCTTCGCCCTCGGGTCCGCGCGGAGACGGGTTGGCAAGTGGCCCGGAAGCGGTTACGGTGACTTCACCCCGACCGCCCGTCGAGGCCCGGACCTTGCGCGTCATCCACGCAGCAGTTCCGCCGACGTGGCCTATCGGACTTCCCGTGGGGCGGCTTTTCCATCCCGGCCCCCACTTCTTCACCCCTCCTCCTCTCCCGCAGCGGCGCTCCGTGCCCAGGAGGCATCTTCTGCTGCGAACTCTCCCCCACCATTGGCGTCTCGTGCTCCCGCACAGCCGTGCGGGGACAGCAGGAACCACCCCAGAGGGGGCTGACCATGAGAAGAAGTGGCCAATCATGAGCAAGGGCGTGACCTTGAGGGACGGTGTCGGCGGCGCGGGGACGCCGGCCTTCGCTACCCGGCGATGGGCACTCCTCGCCATGTCCGTGGGTGTGTTCTGCATCCAGCTCGACTCGTTCGGCCTGAACCTCGCCCTGCCCCAGATCGCCCGCGACCTGCACGCGGGCAGAGACAGTCTCCAGTGGGTGATCAGCGCATACCTGCTGTCTACCGGCATGCTGATGCTGGGGGCGGGTCGGCTCGGCGACCTGTTCGGCCGGCGGCGACTCCTGGCTGCGGGCCTTGCCGTGTTCGGCGCGGCCTCGCTGGTCTGCGCGCTCGCCCCGACCCTGCCCGTCCTTGTCGGGGCCAGGGTGGTCCAAGGCGCCGGGGCCGCGATGATCATGCCGGTGGGGCTATCCCTGCTGACCAACGTGTACCCGGCCGAGCTGCGGGGCCGTGCCACGGGTTGGGCCCTTGGTATCGGCGGGATCGCCGCCGCTTGCGGTCCGTTCATCGGCGGCGCCCTGACAGAGTCGGTGTCCTGGCGTGCCGTGTTCTGGCTCAACGTCCCGCTCGCCGTACTCGGCGTGGTCTGTGCCTCACACACCGCCGAGAGCTACGACACCAATGCGCCCCGCAGCGTCGACTGGAGCGGCCTGGTCTGTGCCACGGCCGCACTCGCCGCACTCTGCGTCGTCATCGACCGCGGACCGCGCTGGCCCTGGCCCGCCGCGATGGCGGGCGCGGCCGTCGCGGCAGCCCTGCTGATCCTGTTCGTACAGCGTGAGAGGACAGCAACCCATCCACTGGTGGAGCTCAGCCTGTTCCGCAACGGCCCGTACGTGGCGCTCACCCTGGCCGGTGCCGCGGCCAACACCACCACCGTGATGTTCCTGTTCGTCGTACCCCTGACGCTCCAGGGCCAGTGGGACCTCTCGGTCGTCCTTGCGGGTACCGCGTTCCTCGCCCCCGCACTGGCCATGGCGCTCGCCGGGCCGCTGGCCGGGCGGGTGCGGCCGCGGGCCGCGCTACGGCTGATGGCGGGCTGCCTGTGCGGGGGAGCCTGGGTGCTGGCGTGCCTCACCCAGACTTCCTCCCTCACCATGTACGTAGTTGTGGCCACCTTGGGGGGCGCGGTCCTGGGAGTGGCCAATTCCCTGACGCTCATCGCCACCCAGGCGGTGATCCGGCCGGAGCGGGCCGGGGAGGCGTCGGGAGTCACTAAGACGGTCATCACGGTAGCCGCCGGTCTCGGGGTCGGGCTGGCCGGGTCCATCACCGACCACGACCGCGGCGTGGGCTCGGAAACAGCCTCCGACATGGCATTACTGATCACGGCATCAGGCTGTCTGGCTGCATGTGTGGTCCTCGCCGTGTGGATCAGGCTTAGGGCTTGCCGGGAAACAAGTCGTGGCTTCCGGCTGTGGGGCTCGTTGGTCTGGTATGGGGAGACCGGAGGGGATCGAGGCCGTTCTGGCGGCGA
>NZ_JBFAUP010000035.1:0-37803 GCF_040679335.1 Streptomyces sp. NPDC052299
AGCAGTCCGGCCAGCTTCACGCCGTCCACGTCACCGACCTTGAGGGCGGTGACCCCGTTGTCCGGGACGATCGTCGCCAGGCCGAGGCCCAGCACGACGGTGTTGGCGCGGTCGATGCTGATCGTCTGGTTCACGTGGTAGACGCCGGGCGTGAACAGCAGGTGCAGGCCCTGCTGGACGGCCGCGTTGATGGTGGCGGCGGTGGCCCCCGGCTTGACGACGTAGAACTGGCTCAGCGGGATGGACTCGCCCTGCGGGGTCCCGTTCCAGGAGACGCCGCGCGCGTTGGTGCGCTTGGCGGGGACGAACACCTTGTAGGTGTTGCCGTCCAGGTAGAGGAACGGCTTCTCGCGGGAGACCGGGGTGTTGTCGAGGGTGGTGTAGGGAGGGTTGGGGAAGCTCTGGGCGGGCGCGCCCTCGACGCCGGAGAACGTCATGTTCCAGACGCCGTTGCCCCAGCTGCCGATGGAGCTGTCGCGGGTGTACCACTGCTGCTGCGAGTACGGACCGACCTGGCCGTCGATCTTGCTGTCGGCGATGTACCCGCCGCTCGCCCAGCCGTAGCCGTTCGGGGCGAGGTTGAGGCCGCCCTTGACGTGCATCCGGCGGAACGGCGCGGCCTGCGAGACCGCCCAGCGGTCGGTGCCGTTCACCGGGTTCAGCGCCAGGTTCTCCGCCGAACGCCAGAAGTTCTGCGTGGCGTTGCCGTTGAACCAGCCCGCGTCCACGGTGACATCACCGTTGAACGTGGTGTCATCGGGCTTGAGGCCGAGGCCGGAGATCGAGGTGTAGAAGCCGATCTGCGCGTTGATGTTGTTGTACGTGCCCGGCTTGAACAGCAGCGCGTAACGGCCGTTGCCGAACTGCGCCGACTCCTGCTGGTGGAAGATCTCGTCCACCTTGGCCTGGATGTTGGGTGTCGACGGGTCGAAGACCAGGACGTTCGGACCGAGGTCGCCGCCGCCCGGGATCTGCGTGCCGCCGTCGCCGCCCGTGGTGCCGAACACCTGGAATTCCCAGAGCGAGTAGCCGTATCCGGTGGCGCGGGTGGTGCCGGTCAGCCGCACGTAGCGGGCCGTGCCCGAGACGTTCAGCGTCTCGTCGCCGCCGGGGCCCGTGGTGGTCGAGTAGGCGGTGCTCCACGTGCTGTTGTCCGTGGAGAACTCGATCTTGTAGCTCTTGGCGTACGCGGCCTCCCACTTGAGCGCGATCTGGCTGACCGAGGCGGAGGTGCCGAGGTCGACCTTGATCCACTGCGGGTCGGAGAAGGCGCTCGACCAGCGGGTGCCGTTGTCACCGTCGACGGCGGCGGTGGCGGGGGTTCCGTCGCTCTCCTGGCTGGACGTGGTCACCGTCTTGCCCTGGGAGAGCAGGGAAGGGGCCGCGGTGGCCGCGGTGGAGGGCACGAAGGCGAGCAGTGAGACGACGAGGCCGGTGACGGCGGCCAGTACGCCGGTGCGTCTTCTTCCGGTCGAACGTGCGGGTCTGCGGAGCGAGGGGGGTCCATACATGGGGCTTGTCTCCTGAGTCGCGGAACGGGTGCACGACACGAAGCCGGAGAGCGCTCTCTCCGGCCGATGGGGATACTTCACCCTGGCTCCCGACGCGTCAATAGGTGTGCAACGACAGCTTGTTCAGGTGGCCTTGAGGACAACACTTGACGACGGAAAGCTCACGAGTGTCCGTGTTGCGGCCGTCTTGACAGCGCCTCGCGCCCGGGAACTGACGGTGCGTCGGTTCAGTTGCTGACGGGGCGCGTACGAGGAGTGAATGAGGCGACGCGGGTCGTTGCCACCGCAATTCCCGGGCGGGTACGGAAGGCGACCCGGCCGCCGTACTTCGAACCTCCGCGCCTGTTACCGGACATGTTGCTGCCGCCCCGGGGACAGCGGGCCCGGCCCCTCGCTATCCTCCGGGGCATGAGCCGTGAGCGTGGCGCGAGAAGCGCCGCTGACCTGGCACGACGAGGCCCGGGGTGACCGGGACGACGGGCCCCGCACCCGCGGACGTCCGGAGTGCCGAGGCATGGCGGGCGTTCGGCGCCCGGCTGCGACTGAGGCGCAGGGGGGCCGGTCTCACCCAGGCCCAGGTGGGCGCCCGGGTCGGCTACGACCACACCGCCATCAGCAAACTCGAACACGGCAGCCGCCGCACCCCGCTCCCGCTGGCCCGCCGCCTGGACGAGCTGCTGAGGGCCGACGGAGATCTCGTCGCCGCCTGCGAGGAGGCCGAGGAACGGGAGCGGGCACGGGCACTGCCCGTCGCGCCCGGGCCGCCCCTGCCCGATCCGGTCCGGCAGGGCCCGCTGCCCGGCGAGCCCGCCGGGGGCGAACTGGCGGCGATGCTTCCATCGGGGGCCGTCCTGCCCGACCGGCTGCCGGCGTACGGCCTGGTCTGCCCGCTGCACGGACGCGACGGCTGCGCGGTACCCGCGCTCGCCGACGTCGTCGCCCTGCACGCGCGGTTCTGCGCCCTCGGGCCCGACGCCGCGGGCCGCCCCGCCCTGGACGCCGACACGGTGCACGCCCTGACCGCGCTGCTCGCCGTCTGCCTGCGCGCCGACGAGGAGCGCGCCTGGCCGGGAGCGACCGCCGTGGTCGAGCGCACCCTGCACGCGATGCTCCGCTGGATGGCGCTCCCGGCCGCCCCGTACCAGCGCCAACTCGCCCCGCTGGCGGCCGAGTACGCGCAGTCGGCCGGCTGCCTCAGGCTCCTGTGGGGGCGCAACGGCACGGCGATGGCCTGGCTCGACCGGTCCCTGGCGTGGGCGGCCATGTCCGGCCACGTCGGCGTCCGGGTCGCGGCACTCAGCGACATGAGCACCCTGGCCCGCCTCGAAGGCGACGGCCCCTCCGCCCTCGCGTACGGCGAAGCCATCCGCCCGGCCGCGGCGGGCCGGCACTGGGCGGGGGCGATGAGCGACCTGTACCAGGCACGCGGCCACGCGGTGCGCGGTGACGCCGGCCGCACCCTGCACCACATCGGCCGGGCCTGGTCGCAGATGGACCTGGCCGACGAGCGGGACGAGGCGGAGGCGCCCTGGCTCTCCGTCGCCTCCGTGCGCCTGCGGGTGGAGTCCGGCGCGGCGGGCGCGCTGCGCGACCTCGCCGCCGCGACGGGGGAGCGCCGCTACGCGCTGCGCGCCCTGGACGCGGCCGGCAGCGCGATCCGGCTGCTGCCGCCGGGCCTGCACTCGGCCCACAAGCTGTTCCTGGCCCGCACGGCGGACGCGTACGTCTGCGCGGGCGAACCGGCCGCCGCTTCGGCCGTGGCCGGACCGGTCCTGGACAGCACCGAGGTGCACCCCGCGACCCTGCTCGGCCAGGAGCTGCGCGGACTGTACGGACGGCTGGCCGGCCGCGCCGACGGGCGTACGGAGACCGAGGACTTCGTCCGCAGGCTGGCCGCCGTCGTCCGCTGAGCACGGACACCGGCAGGGGCGGGGCGTGTGGATCACGCCCCGCCCCCGCCCGTGCCCGATGGGTCAGCTCACATCGAGGGCGACATCGTCCAGGACGAAGCTGGTCTGCAGATAGGCGTCCTCGCTACTGGTGAAGCCCAGCGTCACCGTCTGCCCGGCCGCCGACGCGACGTCGAACGTCTTCAGCACATAGCTGTTGGTGGCGTCGAGATTCGAGTACGTGGCCAGCGTCCGCGAGCCCAGCTTCACGGTGAACGTGTCGTACGCGTTCCCGTCGGGCGTCTCGGCCGTGTCCGTGCGCAGATAGAACGACAGCCGGTACGACGAGCAGCCGGCCGGAACGGTCAGCGACTGGGTGGCGGTGTCGCTGTGGGTGCTGCCCCAGCCGCCGAACCACGCCTGGTAGGAGCCGCTGTGCGCGGGCTTCTCGGAGGTCCGGTTGTTGATGACACCGTCGGTCTGCGTCCATGGCGCGGTGCCGTTCTCGAACCCGCCGTTGGTCACGACCTGCCGGGGCTGGCAGGTGCCGCCGCCCCCGACCACCAGCGAGTACGTGGTGGTGTGCGTGGCCGTGCCGGTGCCGGTCACGGTGAGCGTGTACGTACCCGCCGCGGCCTGGGCACTGGCCGAGACCGTCATCGTGGCCGACGAGCCGGACTGCACGGAGGTGGGCGAGAAGGAGACGGTGACGCCGCTCGGCGCACCGGACGCCGTCAGCCGCACGCTCTGCGCGGAGCCGCTGGTGGTGGCCGTGGACACGGTCGCGGTGACCGAGGAGCCCGGCTGGACGCTGCCCGAGACCGGGTTCACCGAGACGGAGAAGTCGTCGCCGGGCGCGGTGGAGCCGACCGCCGTCTTCCACAGCGTGTACGCGACCCCGTCGGCGCTGCGGTCGAGCGCGGTGGCGTTGATGTTGGCGGTGGTGTCGCACGAGGAGTGGTAGCACGGGTCGTACGAGCGGCCCGCCGTGCCGCCCCACTTGGCCGCCTGCGCCGAGGTCTTGGTGTCACTGGCGCCGGTGGCGTAGCCGGAGGTGGCGATCCCGCCCTGCTGGAAGGAGTAGTCGTCGGAGCGCCCCTGGCCCTCGACGTTCTCCTCCGGGGCGAGCCCGAGGGAGGCCCAGTACTCCTTCATCGGGGCCGAGGCGGCCGAGTTGAGGTTGTTGATGAAGTAGCCGCCGTTGACCGAGGCGACCATGTCGAAGTTGTAGTACGCGGTGATGGCGCTGCGCTGCGCCGAACTCAGCTGGCTGACGTAGTACTTGGAGCCCTGGAGGCCCTGCTCCTCGCCGTTCCACCAGGCGAACCGGACGTGCTTGGTCATGGTGGGGTTCTGCTGGGCGAGCGCGAGCGCGTTCTCCAGCAGGGTCGCCGAGCCGGAGCCGTTGTCGTTGATGCCGGGCCCGGCGGAGACGCCGTCCAGGTGGGCGCCGAACATCACGGTGCTGTCGGAGGGCCCGCCCGGCCAGTCCGCGATGAGGTTCTTGCCGGAGTAGGTGCAGGTCGCGCAGGTCTGCTCGGTGACGGTGTAACCGGCCGCCTGCAGTTTGCCCTTCACGTAGTTGAGCGAGGCGGTGTATCCGGCGCTGCCCGCCCGCCGGTTGCCGCCGTTCTGCGAGGCGATGGTGCCGAACTGCGTCAGGTGGGCCTGCACATTGGCGACGCTGATGTCGGGCGCGGTGCCACCCGGGTTGCCCCCGCCGTCATTGACCGTCAGCGTGTACTGGGCGGTGTGCTCCTGGGTGCCCGCGCCCTTCACGGTGAAGGTGTACGAGCCGGGGGCGGCGGCCGACGTGGTCGACACGGTCATCGTAGACGTGGCGCCGGACTGGACCGAGGACGGGCTGAAGGAGGCGCTCACCCCGCTGGGCAGGCCGCTGGCGGACAGGTTCACCGTCTGGGCGCTGCCGGAGGAGATCGTCGTACGCACGGTGGCCGTCACGGAGCTGCCGGGCTTCACCGAGCCCGACGCCGGGTCCAGGGACAGCGAGAAGTCGTTGTTGCCGCTCGGCGAGCAGGTCGGGTCACCGCTCTGGGCGGGCACACTGACCGCGTCCCACGCCGCCTTGGCGCGGTTGTAGAGCGTGCAGCTGGTGTCGAGGTTCTTGGCCGCCGTCAGGGTGGCCGTGCGGTAGCGCTTGTACGTCATGCCGCTGGTCTTCAGGAGCATGCCGCCGTAGAACACCTTGCCGGCGCTCTGGATGCCCACCCCGGTCACCGTGGAGTTGTTGCAGGTCGGGCTGGACGGCTTGCCGCCACCGGGGTTCGAGCCCTCGGCGAGCAGATAGAACCAGTGGTTGAGGGGCCCGGCCGCCGCGTGCTCCTCGGTGTTGGGTATGGAGGAGCTGTAGCAGTTCGGGTCGCCGATCTGACCGGGGTTGTACATGATCCGGATCGGCCCGTTGCCGACGAGGTTGATCTTCTCGCCGACGGTGTAGTCCGGGTCGTCGTACGGGGCCGGCTCATTGGTGTACGCCTCGGTCAGCGCGCCCATGATGTCGCCGGTGGCCTCGCCGAGCCCGGACTCGTTGTTGGCGCCGCCCGGGGTGTACTGGTCGATGCCGTGGCCGAACTCGTGGCCCACGACGTCCATGGCGCCGATCCACTGGTTGGCCTGGTTGTGCCCGATGGAGACCGTGGAGCCGTCCCAGTAGGCGTTGACGTCGTTGAGCCCGACCTTGACGGGCCAGCTGCGGCCGTTGCCGTCGTGGCCGTTGCGGCCGAGCCAGTCGCGCAGCATGTCCCACTCGTGCTGGGCCGCCCACATCACGTCGACGCAGCCGGTCTCCTTGCTGGACGCGCTGCCGGTGCCCCAGGAGTCGGTGGACTTGGTGAACACGCTCCCGGTGCTGTAGTCGGCGCAGCTCAGACCGGGGCGGCTCGGGTCGCGCAGCGAGTAACTGCCGCCGGACGAGGTGGTGTTGATGTTGAGGGGACTGGGCCCGTTCCACTGGCTGTTGCCGGTGCCGGCCCGGACGTCGTCGTAGCTGTCGATGACCGCGCCGGTGCCCGCGTCCACGAACACGTGCAGCCGGCTCGGCGCCTTCGCGGTCCGGCCGGTGAGCACGGTCTCCCAGGCGAGCCGGGAGCGCTTGTCGGTGGCCCGTACGACGAGCCGGTGGCTCTCGACCTCGTCCACCGTGCGCAGTTGCTTGCGCGAGGTGGCCTCGGCGGCCTTCGCGGAAACGGTCGCGGTGGTGGGCACGTTGATGCGCCGCGAGACCGCCGACTGCGAACCGCGCACCCGCCCCTTGGAGTCGGCCACCACGACCGCGTCGCCGCCGACCACGGGCAGTCCGCGGTAGGTGCGCTCGTACGCGACGGAGTAGAGGCCGTTGATCCACGGGGTGACCATCCGGCGCTCGTAGCGCTCCTCCGGCCCCTTGGCCAGGGTGTCGAGCCCGCTGGCCGCGGCCTTGTCGGCGGCCGTGACGGCGGTGGTGAGTGCCTTGGGGGCGGGCGGCGGTGCGGGGTCCGCGGAGGCGGACGGGCCGCTGACGGCGACCAGCATCCCGGCGAGGACGGCCAGGGTCGTCCCGGCCGTCATCGGTCTGCGTTTCATCGAGGCTCCTCGTGGTGTCCGTGATCGAGCGACCGAACACTCACATGTGGTCATGACCTCGTCAACGAACTACGGGCGCCTGCAGGGGAGTTGGCAAGTCTCGTCAAGTCGGGCGCACGCACTGCGGGAAACGCGTGGAGAAGAGGGGGGATGGACAGGCGGGGAGGCGGACGTTATCCTGCACTCTCACCAGACGGTGATCTACACGCAACTGTCGAGGCGAGCATATCACTGAACCAGGCAATAGCGCAAGCACTTCTGGCTCCCCCTCAAGCGCCACCCCTCTTCCCGTCCGAACCCACAAGGAAGGCACCAGCCTTGACCTCGCACTCCCTCACCGCAGCGGCCGCCGGCACCTGGCGGCTCGGTGATCTGACCGTCAACCGGATGGGCTTCGGCGCCATGCGGCTGACCCAGAACGGCCGGGCGTTCAGCGACGAGCGCACCCCGCACGACCGGGACCGGGCCGTCGCGGTGCTGCGCCGCGCCGTCGAGCTGGGCGTCAACCACATCGACACGGCGGCCTTCTACTTCTCGCCCCTGCGCTCGGCCAACGAGCTGATCAACCGGGCGCTCGGCCCCTACCCGGACGACCTGGTCATCACCACCAAGGTCGGTCCGGGCCGCGGCCCCTCCGGCGACTGGCTCGACTGGGCCCGCCCCGAGCAACTGCGCGGCCAGGTGCAGGAGAACATCCGCCAGCTCGGCCGCGACCACCTCGACGTCGTCAACCTCCGGATGAACGGCAACCGCCCGGTCTCCGACCTCTTCGGCGCCCTGGCCGAGCTCCGCGAGGAAGGGCTCATCCGCCACCTCGGGCTCTCCAACGTCTGGCCGGAGCAGATAGCCGAGGCCCAGGCCATCGCCCCCGTCGTCTGTGTGCAGAACCGCTACGGCATCGGCGAGCGGCGCGCCGACTCCCAGGAGGTCCTGCGCATGTGCGGCGAACGGGGCATCGCCTTCGTCCCCTTCTACGCCATCGCGGGCGCCGGCCGCGAGTCCGGGGCCGTCGCCGAGCACGAGGCGCTGCTCGACGTGGCCCGCGCCCGGGACGTCTCGCCCGCCCAGGTCCGGCTGGCGTGGACCCTCCAGCAGGGCCCGCACGTGCTGGCCATCCCGGGCACCGGCAACCCCGCCCACCTGGAGGCCAATGTGGCGGCGGGCGCCCTGCGGCTCACCGACGAGGAGATGGCGAGGCTCACCGCGCTCGGGCAGGCCGCCGGGGCGGACGTAGCATGATCCCCATGGAACAGCGCGAACTGGGCAGGACCGGACGTAACGTGTCGGTCGTCGGACAGGGCACCTGGCAACTCGGCGGGGACTGGGGCGAGGTCCGCGAGGAGGACGCCCTCGGGGTGCTCGACGCGGCCGTCGAATCGGGGGTCACCTTCTTCGACACGGCGGACGTCTACGGGGACGGCCGGAGCGAACAGCTCATCGGCCGCTATCTGAAGGAACGGCCCGACGCCGGGGTCTTCGTCGCGACGAAGATGGGCCGCCGCGTCGACCAGGTGCCGGAGAACTACACCCTGGACAACTTCCGCGCCTGGAACGACCGTTCCCGCGCCAACCTGGGCGTCGACACGCTCGACCTCGTCCAGCTGCACTGTCCGCCCACCGCGGTCTACTCCTCGGACGAGGTGTACGACGCGCTGGACACGCTCGTCGCCGAGCAGCGGATCGAGGCCTACGCGGTCAGCGTCGAGACGTGCGCCGAGGCGCTGGCGGCCATCGCCCGCCCCGGAGTGGCGAGCGTCCAGATCATCCTCAACCCGTTCCGCCTCAAGCCGCTGGACGAGGTCCTGCCGGCGGCGCGGGAGGCCGGGGTCGGGATCATCGCCCGGGTGCCGCTGGCCTCCGGTCTGCTCTCGGGCAAGTACACCGCGGACACCGTCTTCGCGCCCGGGGACCACCGCACGTTCAACCGGCACGGCGAGCAGTTCGACCAGGGCGAGACCTTCTCCGGCGTCGACTACGAAACGGGTGTGGCGGCCGCCGCCGAGTTCGCCGCGCTCGCCCCCGAAGGCGCGAGCCCCGCGCAGACGGCACTGCGCTGGATCATCCAGCAGCCGGGCGTCACCAGCGTCATCCCCGGCGCGCGCTCGACGGAGCAGGCACGGGCCAACGCGGCCGCCGCCGCGCTCGCCCCGCTCCCGCAGAGCACGCTGGACGCGGTGCGCGACCTCTACGACCGGAGGTTCCGCGCCGCGGTCCACGGCCGCTGGTAGTCACCGCCCGGAGAACAGGCTCATCCCCAGGAACACGGCCACCAGGAAGGCGATCGCACCCGCGATGGCACTGGCCACCCGGGGCCGGCGCCGGATCGCCTCCCCGGCGGTCCGGCGCCGGGCCTTCCCGCCGGTCCTGACCGCCGCGCGCCGCCCGTGCCCCTGCCCGGACACCGGTGCGTGTCCCGCCGGTGCCTGCGGGAGCCGGTACGTGGTGGGCGCGCCGGAGTCCGCTCCGGGCAGCGGCGCGGGCGCGGGGGGTGCGGTGGGGAGGGGTACGGGGGCGGGCGCCGGGTGGTGCGGCGGCAGCGGTTCCGGGCGGCCCCGCCAGGCGTCCCCGCTGAACCAGTCGGCGACCTGCTGGGCGGTGGGCCGGTCCTCCGGCTGCTTGGCGAGCAGACCGAGCAAGTACGCGTCGAATGCGGCGGGGACGTCCACGCCGCGCTGACGCAGCGGCACCGGAGGCGTGTCCACGTGCTGGTACAGGGTGGCCGTCGCGGTGTCGGAACGGAACGGCGGCTCACCGAGCAGCAGTTGATAGACGACGCAGCCGAGCGAGTACATGTCGGACGCGGCGTCGGCGGTGCGGCCGAGCGCCCGCTCCGGGGCGAGGTAGAGGCTCGTCCCGACGATGTGGCCCGTCGTCGTCAGCGCGGCGGACGGGTCGTCCACGAACTGCGCGATGCCGAAGTCCCCGATCTTGACGGTGCCTTCGCCGTCCAGCATGAGGTTCCCGGGCTTGATGTCGCGGTGGACGATGCCCTGCCGGTGCGCGGCGGCCAGTCCGGCGGCGGCCTGCCCCGCGATGCGGGCGGCCTGTTCGGGGCCCAGCCGTTCCTGGGCCAGCAGCAGATCCGCCAGGCTCCGGCCCTCGACCAGCTCCATCACGAGGAAGAGCCGGTTCTCCCAGGCCCCGAAGTCGAAGACGGCCACCAGGTGGGGGTGGCTCAGGCGGGCGGCGGTCTGGGCCTCCAGGCGGAACCGGGCGGTCGCCGACTCGTCGGCGTGTTCCCCGAGGAGCAGCTTCACGGCGACGGACCGGCCGAGGACTTCGTCGGTGGCCCGCCAGACCTCACCCATGCCGCCCCGGCCGATGGCGGATATCAGCCGGTACCGACCAGCAACCAGCACCTGTGCACACCAATCTCGATGGCTCGGGCCCAGGGCCTGGCCGAGGACCGCTTCGACTGCCGCGGCGACGGCCTCGCCGGGGCGAGAGCGGGGTGGGGGGCGCGGCAAGATCAGGATATCCGGCGCGCGGAGCCCGTACGACCGGCCCTCCTCAATGGGCGGCGCCGCCCAGCGATTCGACCAGCGGGAGCAGCCGGTGCGGCACGCGTTCGCGCAGCGCGACCTCGGTCCGGGTCCGGACCACGCCGGGCAGCCGGATGAGCCGCTGGATGACGTCCTCCAGGTGCCCGTTGTCCCGGGCGACCACCCGGGTCAGCAGGTCGCCGCCGCCGGTGGTCGAGAACGCCTCGATGATCTCGGGCACGGCGGCGAGCGCGTCGCCGACCTCGTCCAGATGGCCCTGCGTGACCTCCAGGTGCACGAAGGCGAGGACGGGGTGGCCGAGTGCGGCGGGCGAGAGGAAGGGGCCGCTCCCGGTGATCACACCGTCCCGCTCCAGCCGGTCGATGCGCGCCTGGAGGGTGCCCCGGGCGATGGACAGGATGCGTGCGTACTCGCGCACGCTCGTCTGCGGCTGCTCGATGAGCAGCCGCAGGATACGGGTGTCGAGCGCGTCCACCGCCATGCTCAGCCGGCCTCTTTCGGTGCGTCCTCCGGGGGCCAGCGACTGTATCAACGGCCGTCGTGCGCGGCGGCCCGAGCGTCACCGTCCCGGCCGGATGTGCCCCGCGCACGGGCGGGTGGCGCGGGGCACGGGCCGGACGGTCAGAACTGCACGTCGGAGCAGGCGTAGAACGCGTTGCCGGTGTCGGCGATCGTCCACACGCCGAGGATCAGGTGCTTGCCGGACTTCTGCGGCAGTACGCCGGAGTGGCTGACCGTCGAGCCGGGCAGCCGTCCGCCGAAGGGCACCGTGAGGAACGGCTGCGTCTCCAGGTCGGCCCGGGTGAGCGGCTGGGTGGGGTCGTAGCCGTCCTTGGTGATGTAGTACCGGAAGTCGGTCGTGGCGTGCCGCGCCTCGATCCGCCAGTTGAACGTGTAGTTCTGGCCCGCGGTGACCTTGGTGGCGGGCCAGGCGCCGCCGCGCGGGTCGTCCAGCTCGGAGAAGCGGCCGATGCCGCCCGAGCAGATGTGGCCGTCCGCCGGTCCGCGGGTGGGGAAGCCCTTGGGACCCTCGACGCTCGGCGGCTCCCACTGGATCTGGCCGCAGCGCTTGACGGTGCCGATGCCGCAGAGCTGCTGCCGGCTGATCGGCGAGTCGGTGTAGCCGTGGCTCTGGGCGGGTGCCGAGGTGGCCAGCAGGGTCGCGCCGGCGACCGCCAGCCCGGCCAGTAATGACGTGATCTTCTTGCGCATACGTCGCTCCTGGAGATGTGGGGTGATGTCCGGAGAGTGCTGCGGTCTAGACCAAGGGTGAGCGTAACGATGGCAATTTGACATGTCTAGACCAAGGAAAGACTGGTTGTGCGGCGGCTCTCCCCAGGTGCTGGTCCGTTGGCTGCCGGCTGGTCGCCCACATGCAGCCTCGGGTGTGCCAATGGTCCAGTGAAGCGAGTTCAATTTGAGCCAACCGCCCTTCGGATGGTCTGATGGATCCGTCGATGGCGCTGCGGACCTCCGCGGCGCCTTTTTCGTGCCTGAACTCGTGCCTGGAAGGGAGAGCCGGTGGACCGGAGTGGGGGAGCAGCTGTGCTGAGGAAAGCGTTCGTGGCCCGGGACCCCGGCCGGATGCGGCTGCGCTTCGCCTGCCGCGCGGTGCTCGGCATCGGGCTCGCCGTCGTGGTGTGCGGGCTCGCCGGTCACTCCCTCGTGGCGGCCATCACGGGCGGCCTGGCCGCGCTGCTCGCCCTGTTCACCGTGACCGACCCCACGGTCCGGGGGCAGGCGGTCACCACCGCGCTGCTGCCTGCCGTCGGCTTCCCGGTGCTGGCGCTCGCCGCCCTGCTCCACGACCACCCGCTCGCCCGCGACACCGCGTTCCTCGCGGTCATGGGGGCGGGGGTCTACGCGCGGCGGTGGGGGCCGCGCGGGCACTCACTCGGCGTCTTCGCCTTCATGGCCTTCTTCACCACGCAGTTCCTCCACACCCTGCCCGGACAGCTCCCCGAGCTGTACTCCGCCGTCGCCCTCTCCCTGCTCGCCGCGTCGGCCGTCCGCTTCGGCCTCTGGTGCTACGAGCGCCGGCTGACCGCCCCCGCCGTGCCCGCCCCGCCCGCCGGCACCGGCCTGGCCAGGGTCACCACCCGCCAGGCCGTCCAGGCCGTCACCGGCGGAGCCGTCGCGCTCATGGCCGGACAGCTGATGTCCGACCAGCGCTGGTACTGGGCGGTGGGGGCCACCTGGTGGGTCTTCGTGAACACCGCCTCGCGCGGCGAGACCCTGGTACGCGGCTTCCGCCGGGTCCTCGGCACCCTCATCGGCATCCCGGTCGGCCTCGCCGTCGTCGTCCCGCTGCACGGGGCGCCCGTGCCGACCGCCCTGGTCGTCGCCGCCGGGGTGTTCGGGATCTTCTACACGGCCGCGGTCTCCTACACCTGGATGATGCTCTCGGTGACGGTCATGGCCGGTGCCCTCTACGGCTCGCTGGGCGTGCTCGACCCCGGGCTGCTCGCCCTGCGGCTCGGTGAGACCGCCGTCGGCGCGCTCGGCGCGATGCTCGCGGTCCTGTGCGTCCTGCCCGTCACCACGCACGCCACGACCGACGCCTGGATCCAGCGCGCCCTGCGCTGCGTGCACGCCTGCACCGAGGAGGCCGCCGCCCGCCTCTCCGGCTCCGCCACCGCCGACCCGGCCCCGCGCGTCGCCGAGCTGGAGGCGCTCCTCGGGCGCGTCCGCCTCTCGCTCGCCCCGCTGGTCCACCCGCTCAGCCCGCTCCGCGCCCGCCGGGCCCGGGCCGCACACGTGCTGGCCCTGCTGGACGAGTGCGCCCGCGAGGTGCGAGGGCTCGCCTCGGTGGCCGCCGATCCGGAGGCGTCCCACGACGCCCGGCTCGCCGCGGCCTGCTGGCGCGTCGAGAACGCGGTCGAGGCCCTGACCGGCCGTACGCCCGTCGCGTCCGCCGTCCCGGCGCACCCGGCCGCCACCGAACCCGCCCTCGCCCACCTGCACAGCCTGGAACGCGCGCTCGCCGAACTGGCCGCGCCGCTGCACAGCCCGCCCCGCGCCCCCCTCGTCGCCGCCTGACCCCCTGCGGCGCGGGCCCGGACCCGGCACCCTTGGTCTAGACCGCACCGGTGCACTGCTACCGTCGCCGCAAAAGATCACGACGACCACGTCCGCCGCGCACAGCCGGCGGGGAGGAGTAGCGGTGGACAGCAGCAACGGAACGGGGCGGGCATTCATCGGGTCGTTCACCTCGGCGGGCGGGCGGGGCGTCACCGTCGCCGCCGTGGACGCGGAGACCGGTGCGCTCACGGTCCTGGGGGCCACGGACGCCGTGCCCGACCCCTCCTACCTGGCGCTCGGCCCCGGCGGCACGGTCCTCTACGCGGTCAGCGAGACCGAGCCGGGCGGTGCCGCGGCCCTCGACGTCAGCACGGACGAACCCCGTCTCCTCGGCGCGGTCCGGCCCGTGGACGGCGACGGCCCCACCCACCTCACCCTCGCCGCCGGCCACCTGGTCACCGCGAACTACGGCTCGGGCAGCGTCAGCGTGCTGCCCGTCGCCGGGGACGGCACCCTCGGCCCCGTCGCCGCGGTCCTCGCGCACGAGGGCGGCGGCCCGGTCGCGGACCGCCAGGAGGGCCCGCACGCCCACCAGGTCCTGCCCGACCCCTCCGGGGCCTGGGTGCTCAGCGTCGATCTCGGCACCGACTCGGTGCGGGTCTGCGCGGTCGATCCGGCCACCGGCGAGCTGCGCCCGCACGGCGAGACGGCCCTGCGCGCCGGCACCGGCCCGCGCCACCTGGCCTTCCACCCCTCCGGCCGTCACGCCTACGTGCTGAACGAGCTGGAGCCCACGCTCACCGTGTGCCGCTGGGACGCCACGGCCGGGGTCCTGGAACCGGTCGGCGAGACCCCGGTGCTCCCCGAGGGCGTGACCGTCGAGAGCTACGCCTCCGAGGTCGTCGTCGCCCGCGACGGCCGTTTCGTCTGGGCCGCCAACCGAGGCCACGACAGCATCTCCGTGCTCGCGCTCGACGCGGCCGGCGAGCACCCGGCCCTGGTCACGACGGTGGGCTGCGGCGGGCACTGGCCCCGCGACCTCGCGCTGGACCCGGCCGGGCGCCGGCTCTACGCGGCCAATGAGCGCAGCGGGAACGTCGCCTGGTTCACCGTCGACCCGGAGACCGGTGTCCCGGCCCACGGGGGCACCCTGGACGCCCCGGCGGCGTCCTGCGTGGTCTTCGGCTGAGAACGGCGAGGCCCCGGCGCCGGACTGCCGTCCGGGCCGGGGCCTCACACCTGCCGAAGGGTCAGCGGGCCTGCGCCCCCTGGGCCACCGCGGGAGTGATCCCGAGGGCCGAGGCGTACATCGAGAGGACCAGCTTGCCGATCGCCGGATACGCGCCTAGCGGCTCGGCGCTCGCGCAGCCGGCCTCCTTCGCGGCAGCGTCCAGCAGGCCGTCCGCCACCTCGGGGCCCACCAGGTACGGCGCCACGGCCAGCTGGAGCGAGCCGGAGCCCTTCAGCTGATCGGCGATCGCGGCGACCGAACCCTCCACGTCGAGCGCGGCGGCCATCACCGGCACCGCGAGCCGGGCCGCGAGCAGCATGCCCGTGATCCCCGCCGCCTGCACGGCCTCCTCGCCGCCCACCGTGGCCAGCACGATGCCGTCGGCGGCCGTCGCCACCGTGAAGAGCCTCGCCCGGTCCGCGCGCGCCAGGCCGGCCTCCGACAGCCGGACGTGCAGCGCCTCGGCCAGCAGCGGGTGCGGACCGAGCACATCGGTGAGCTCCGCCGGGGCCTCGCTGTCGGTGATCGCCTGACGTATCCGCTGCACCAGCGCGCTGTCCGGACCCGCCAGCAGCGGGACCACCACGGCGGCCGGGCCCTCGGGCTCGGCGACCTCTCGGCCCACGGCCAGCGCCTGCTCGTAGCGCGCGGTGCGCTCGGCGGCGGAATGCGCGATCACGGAGGCCAGCGCCGGATACTCGGCGTCGTCCCCGTCCACGTAGCCGATCAGGGCGTTCAGACCGGGCAGCTCGGAACGGGCGATGCTGATGACCTCCTCGGCCAGACTGCGGCTGGTCGAGGAAGGGGTACCGGGAACGGCGAGAACGAGCGCGGCAGCGCCCTCGGGTGCGACCACGGGCTCCGGGCGGCGGTGCCGTCCGGACTGGCGAGGTCGCGGCATTCGTACAGGCAGGCCGGAAGCGGGCCCAGTGGGGGTGCTCATGGCGCCGCATGCTACTGGTTTCGGACGGCTCCCTGCTCGGGGAGGGGCCGGTGGGGCGGCCTCTGTCCGCTTTTATCCGATCAGTGGCTTACCGGGCAACTGCCCTGATCTGTCGTCGGCGTTCACGCGTCCGTCGCCCTACGGGCGGGGCCCGGATGCCGGAACGCAGAGCAGCGTCGGGTGGTGCGGCAGTCGCAGCTCCCCGGTGTCGAGGGCCTGGGCGATGCGCAGCGCACCGATCAGGGGATCACCCGAACCGGGGACCGCCCGAGCCCGGGGCAGCAACCGCGCCAGCTCTTCGCGCAGCGGTGCGAGCAAGGGCTCGCCCATCCGGAACAGCCCGCCCGTCAGCGCGACTTCGCAGGCTTCCCGGTCCGCTTCCGCCTCCGGGCACACCGCCGCCGCCGCCTCCGCGATGTGCGCGGCGGCTGCCCGCAGGATGCCCTCGGCGACCGGGTCGCGGTCGGCGCACGCGGCCACCTCAGGCGCGAACGAGGCGAGCAGCGCGGGCCGGTCGGCGCGCGGGTAGAGCAGACCGGGCAGCTCCCGCGGTGGTCCGAACACCGTCTCCAGGCGGGCCAGCAGCGCGGGCGAACCGCCGCGCCGCCCGTCGTACGCGCGCATCGCGGCGTCCAGCCCGGCGCGCCCGATCCAGGCGCCGCCCCCGCTGTCGCCCAGCAGGTGCCCCCAGCCGTCCGCCCGCCGCCACTGGGCCAGGTCGGTGCCGAGCGCGATCAGTCCGGTGCCGGCGGCCACCACCGCGCCCGGCCGCTGCCCGACCGCCCCGGCGTACGCGGTCACCGCGTCCGCCGCGAGCGCGATCCGGCGCACCCCCAGCGCGTCCGCCAGGGCGCCCGGCAGTTCGGCGCGCAACTCGTCGCCCAGCGTCGCCATCCCCGCGGCACCGACCGCCGCGGCGGTGATCCGCCCGCCCGGTCCGTGCGCGTCGAGCAGGCCGCGTACGGCGGGCAGCACCTGGTCCAGGAGGTGGGCGGCGTCGATGCCGCGCGGTCCGGTGCGCACCGGACCACCGCAGGCGACGGTGGCCAACGGGGCGTCCGAACCGGCCGTGCCCAGCGCCACCCGGAGCCCGGAGCCGCCCGAATCCACACCGAGTACATACGTGCCCGGTCGTCCGTGTGACGTCATGGACCGGCTCCCGGGGACGAAGGGGTGAGGGACGGGCAGCACCCTATCCCCGGGGTGCCGTGTTGCGCCGGTAGGGTGATCTTTCGTGACAGCGCGACCGTTGAACGAAGTAGTCGAGCCCGGCTGGGCCGAGGCCTTGGCCCCCGTGGCGGGGCGCATCGCGGCGATGGGCGATTTCCTGCGTGCGGAGGTCGCGGCCGGCCGCACCTACCTCCCCTCCGGGGCGAACGTGCTGCGCGCGTTCCAACAGCCCTTCGAGGACGTGCGGGTCCTGATCGTCGGTCAGGACCCGTATCCCACCCCGGGGATGGCGATCGGGCTGAGCTTCGCGGTCTCCCCGGACGTGCGACGGCTGCCGGGCAGCCTGGAGAACATCTACCGGGAGCTCAACGCCGACCTCGGGCTGCCCCGCCCGTCGAACGGCGACCTGACCCCGTGGACCCGCCAGGGCGTACTGCTGCTGAACAGGGCGCTGACCACCGCGCCCCGCTCACCCGGCGCCCACCGCGGCAAGGGCTGGGAAGAGGTCACCGAGCAGGCCATCCGTGCCCTGGCCGCCCGGGGCAAGCCACTGGTGTCCGTGCTCTGGGGCCGCGACGCCCGCAACCTGCGGCCGCTGCTCGGCGATCTTCCGGCCATCGAGTCCGCCCACCCCTCCCCGATGTCCGCCGACCGCGGCTTCTTCGGGTCCAGGCCGTTCAGCCGGGTCAACGAACTCCTCGTCGCCCAGGGCGCCGAGCCGGTCGACTGGCGACTTCCGTAGGGAGCACGCCTCACATCTCGACCGCCGCCGCCCGTACGCACAGCACGTCCGGGAGATGCGAGGCGAGCTGCTGCCAGCTGTCCCCGTCGTCCGCGCTCGCGTACAACTCGCCGTTGCGGTTGCCGAAGTAGACCCCGGCCGGGTCCGCGTCGTCCGTGCAGAGCGCGTCGCGCAGCACCGTGCCGTAGTGCGCGCTCTCCGGCAGGCCCGCCGACAGCGGCTCCCAGTGGGCGCCCGCGTCGGTGGTCCGGAAGACCCGGCAGCGGTGCCCGGCGGGCACCCGGTCGGCGTCGGCGTTGATCGGGAAGACGTACGCCGTGTCCGCGCGGTGCGGGTGGGCGGCCACGGCGAAGCCGAAGTCCGACGGCAGGCCCGCGCCGATGTCCGTCCAGTTGCCCCCGGCGTCGTCGCTGCGGAAGACGCCCCAGTGGTTCTGGAGATAGAGGCGGTCCGGATCGGCCGCGTCCCGGCTGACCTTGTGCACGCACTGGCCGAACTCGGGGTCCGGGTCGGGCAGGAAGACGGCCGAGACCCCCTTGTTGGCCGGGGCCCAGCTCGCGCCGCCGTCCGCGGTCCGGAACACCCCGGCGGTGGAGACCGCGACCGTCACGGCGCGCGCGTCCCGCTCGTCGGTCAGGATCGTGTGCAGCCCCTCGCCGCCGCCGCCGGGCACCCACCGCGAACGCGTCGGGTGCTCCCACAGCGGGCGCACCAGCTCGAAGGACTCGCCGCCGTCCTCGGACCGGAAGAGCGCGGCCGGCTCCGTGCCCGCGTAGACCACGCCGGGCGCCTCGGAGCCCGCCGGCTGCAACTGCCACACCCGCTCCAGCGAGGTGCCGGTGAACTCGGGGAACTTCACCGCCGGGGTCTTCGGCTCGACCCAGCTCGCACCCAGGTCGTCGGAGTGGAAGACGGAGGGGCCCCAGTGCGCGCTGTCCCCGCCGACCAGCAGCCGGGGCCGGTCGCCCCGGGTGTCGATGGCGACCGAATAGATCGCCTGGGCGTTGAAGTGCGGCTCATCGAACTCCCACGCACCGCCGCGCCTGCGGCCGATGAAGAGCCCCTTGCGGGTGCCCACGGTGAGCAGTACATCGGTCATGACCGAACCTCCCGAAACGCCGTTGTGCCGGATATCGGTCAGTCTGCACCCCGGCACTGACAGCGGCCCGGACCACGGCCCGGGGTGTCCCTCCCGGGTCCGGGCGCAGCCGTCTCAGCGGCAGGGCGGTGCCGTGCTGCTGCGGACCACCAGATTCGTCGCCAGGTCCACCCGGGTCGTCGCGGGCTGCCGGCCCCGGCCCAGGTCCAGGACCAGCCGGGCCGCCGTCTCGGCCATCTCGATCAGGGGCTGGCGCACCGTGGTCAGCGGCGGCCCGATCCACCGGGTCAGCGGCAGGTCGTCGAAGCCCACGACGCTCAGGTCCTCCGGGATGCGCAGACCGAGCTCGCGCGCCGCCTCGTACACACCGAGGGCCTGGAGGTCGTTGCCCGCGAAGACGGCGGTCGGCCGGTCCGCCGAGCGCAGCAGCTCCATCCCGGCCGCGTACCCCGCCTCGTGCGAGAACTCGGCCTCGCGGATCAGTGACGCGTCTATCGGGATGCCCGCCGTCTCCAGGGCGGCCCGGTAGCCGTCCACCCGGGCCCGGCTGCACATCATCCGGGTCGGTCCGCCGACCACGCCGATCCTGCGGTGGCCGAGGCCGGTGAGGTGGCGGGTCGCGGCGAGGCCGCCCTGCCAGTTCGTCGTGCCGACCGACGGGATGTCGTCGCCCGGGTCTCCGGCCGGGTCGACCACCGCGTACGGGATGCTGCGGCTGGTGAGCTGCGCGCGCTGGGCGGCGGTGAGGTCGGACAGCACCAGGATGACGCCGACCGGGCGGCGGGCCAGCACCCCGTCGACCCAGGTCTGCCCGGGGCTGAGGCGGCCCGCGCTCTCCGAGAGGACCAGGCTCAGCCCCTCCTCGCGCGCCACGTTCTCCACCCCTCGCACGACCTCCATCGCCCACGCGCTGTCCAGCTCGTGGAAGACCAGGTCGATGAGTTGCGACTGCGTGGTCGAGCCGCGTCTGCGGCGGTAGCCGTGCTGGAGCAGCAGCTCCTCGACCTTGGTGCGCGTACCGGGCGCGACATCGGCGCGACCGTTCAGCACTTTCGAAACTGTCGGAGCCGAGACTCCGGCCGCTCGGGCGATTTCCGCCAGCGTGGCAGTGCCGTCCGACGGCGCTGCGGCAGGCGCATTCTCCTGATGTGACTGGACGTTTGCGGGGCTCATAGAGCGAATCGTAGCCGCCTTGCGCGCCATAGGTCCCAGGAGCCCCGGCGAAAAATTCGGTGTCCGCGACCTCTTGACTGGCCGGAAACCCAACCGTACGGTTCCGGCAACATTCGCAAGCAACTCCGAAAGATTCGACAGAGGTGCGGTCATGCGGTCGGGAATTTTCACTCAGGGCAAGCGCGCGGCGAGATGGACCGCCGCCGGTGCGGCCATGGTCATGGCGGGAGTCCTGGCGGGTTGCGGATCGGACAGCGGCAGCGGCAGCGGCGGTGGCGGCACACTGACCGCGTACGTCTACGGCGACGACGCGGTCAAGGTGCAGCAGGCGGCGGTCAAGGAGTTCAACAAGACCTCCGACGTCAAGGTCAAGCTCGTCTCGGTGCCCGGTACCGACTACGTCAACAAGCTCCGCAGCGCCATGGGTTCCCCCAGCGCCCCCGACATCTTCTTCAACTGGGGCGGCGGCTCCATCAAGCCGTACGTCGACGCGAACCAGCTGGTCGACCTGACCTCGACGTTCAAGAACGACGCCACCCTGAAGGACGGCTTCCTGCCCTCGATCGTCACGGCTGGCAGCCTCGACGGGAAGGTCTACGGCGTCCCGATGCGCGGGATGCAGCCCGTGATGCTCTTCTTCAACAAGACCCTCTTCGCCGAGAACGGCGTCACGGTCCCCAAGACGTGGGAGGACCTGCAGAAGGCCATCAAGACCTTCAAGGACAAGGGCATCACGCCGTTCGCCCTCGGCGGGTCCGACAAGTGGCCCGAGCTGATGTGGATGGAGTACCTGCTCGACCGGATCGGCGGCCCGGACGTCTTCCGCAAGATCCAGAACGGTGACAGCTCCGCCTGGGGCGACCCGGCCGTCCTGAAGACCGCCCAGACCGTCAAGCAGCTCGTCGACGACGGCGCCTTCGGCGAGAACTTCAACTCCGTCGACTACGGCAACGGCGGCGCGCCCACCCTGCTCAACAAGGGCAAGGCGGCCATGCACCTGATGGGCTCGTGGGAGTACTCCACCCAGCTCGGCAAGGCGCCCGACTTCGCCAAGAAGGACCTGGGCTGGACGAACTTCCCGACCGTCGCGGGCGGCGTCGGCGACCCGGCCGACGTGGTCGGCAACCCCACGAACTACTGGTCGGTGAACGCCCGCACCAAGCACAAGGACGCGGCCATAGCCTTCCTCAAGACCATGGCCTCCAAGTCCTACGCGCAGGCCCTCGTGGACAACGGCGACGTGCCCACCACCTCCAACGCCGCCTCCATGCTGAGCGGATCGCCGAACCCGAAGTTCGCCACCGACCAGTACGAGATGGTCCAGAAGGCCCCCGACTTCACCCTGTCGTGGGACCAGGCGCTGGAGGCCAAGATCGCCACCCCGCTGCTCACCGAGATCAGCAAGCTGTTCGCCGGCAAGTCCACGCCCGAGCAGTTCGTCGCCGCAATGAAGGCCGTCAAGTAACAATGTCCCACGTCTCCTCGTCACCGAAGGTGCGCGGAGGACGGAAGGCGGCCGTCGGAAACGTCGGCCGCCCGCCGGTCGCCTGGGCGCTGCCCGGCATCCTCTTCTTCGCCCTCTTCGCGATCGTCCCGCTGGCGATCGCCGTGTACCTCTCCTTCTGCCACTGGGACGGGCTGAACTCCCCGACCTCCGCCGGCACGGGCAACTGGACCCGGCTCTTCAAGGACCCCGAGTTCCGCCAGGCCGCCTGGCTCAGCCTGCTCCTCACCACCATCAGCTGGGTCTTCCAGACCCCGGTGGCCCTGCTCCTCGGCGTCTGGGCGGCCGGCCGGCAGCGCAGCCGCGCCGTGCTCTCCGCGATCTTCTTCGTCCCGCTGCTGCTCTCCACCACCGCCATCGCGATGCTGTTCCACGCGCTGCTCGACCCCAACTTCGGGGTCATCAAGGAGATCGGTCCCTGGTTCGGCATCGACCCGAACATCATGGGTTCGTCCACCGGCGCCCTGCTCACCGTGGCGTTCGTCGGCGGCTGGCAGTTCATGCCCTTCCACACCCTGATCTACCAGGGCGGCACCCGGCAGATCCCGCAGGTCCTCTACCAGGCCGCCGAGATCGACGGCGCCGGGATGTTCCGGCAGTTCTTCCACATCACCCTGCCGCAGCTGCGCAACACCATCACGACCTCCTCGGTCCTGATGATCGTCGGCTCGCTGACGTACTTCGACACCGTGCTCATCATGACCAAGGGCGGTCCGGGCACGGACACCACCATCCTGCCGTACCTGATGTACCGCACCGGTTTCCAGACCTACGACCTCGGGTACGCCGCCGCGATCGCGACCGCCCTCGTCGTCGTGGCCACCGCGATCTCGCTGATCCTCGTCCGCTTCAGCGGCTTCGGGAACATGCGCTCCACCCGGGAAGGTATGTGACGCGATGTCGATCGACACCCGCCCCGCGGCGCGCCCCGCACGGCCCCTGACCCGCACCCGCCCGGCCACCGCCGCGCGCCGCCGCAAGTGGGGCAACCCGCTGGCCGGCCTCGGCTCCCTGGTCTGGCTCGTGCTCGTGATCGTCCCGCTCTACACGCTGGTCTCGTCCTCGCTGATGCACCAGGACGAGGCGCTGAACGGCGATCCGCTGGCCTTCCCGACCGACCCGACGCTCGACAACTACCGCACGGTGCTGGACAGCGGCTTCTCCACGATGCTCTCCAACACGGCGATCGTCGCCGTGGCGACCACGGCGATCGTGCTGGTCCTCTCGATCCCGGTCGCGTACGTCGCGGTACGCACCCGCAGCAGGCTCTCCGGACTCGCCTTCCGCACCTTCCTGCTCGGCGTCGCCATCCCCGCCCAGGCCGTGATCGTGCCGCTCTACCTGCTCATCACCAAGATGGGCCTGTACGACAGCCTGCCGGCCATCATCCTGCCGACCGCCGCGTTCGCGATGCCGGTGGCGGTGCTGATCCTCAGCGGCACCATGCGCGACGTCTCCGAGGAGATGTACGAGGCCATGGCGCTCGACGGCGCCTCGTCGCTGCGGATGCTGTGGCAGCTGGCGATCCCGATGTCCAAGGCGGGCATCAGCACGGTCGCGATCTACACGGCGCTCCAGGCCTGGAACGGCTTCCTGTTCCCGCTGATCCTGACCCAGTCGGAGGAGAAGCGGGTGCTGACCCTCGGCCTCTTCAACTTCATGTCCCAGTTCGGGGTCAACATCCCGGCCGTGCTCGCCGCGATCGTGCTCTCCGTCGTACCGATCTTCGCCGTGTACCTCGTGGCACGGAAGGCACTGGTCAACGGACTGATGGGGGTGGGCGGCAAGTAGCACACCCATGCCGCCGCGTACCACCGCACTCTTGAGAGGACTCTCCGCCGCCATGGCAAACCACCCCCCTGTTCCGCACGCCCGCAGGACCGAAGCGGCCACCGCCGTCGACGGCCCCTGGCAGGACCCCGCGCTCGCCCCCGAGGAGCGTGTGGCCGATCTCGTCTCCCGGATGACCCTCCAGGAGAAGACCGCCCAGCTGTACGGAATCTGGGTGGGCGCCGACGCCGACGGGGACGGGGTCGCCCCGCACCAGAACGAGATGGTCGACGCCATCGACTGGGACGCGCTGATCCCGCGCGGCCTGGGCCAGCTGACCCGCCCCTTCGGCACCGCCCCCGTCGACCCGGCCGTCGGAGCGATCTCGCTCGCCCGCGCCCAGGGGGCCATCACGGGCGCCGGCCGCTTCGGCATCCCGGCCCTCGCCCACGAGGAGTGCCTGGCGGGCTTCACCGCCTGGGGCGCCACCGCCTACCCCGTCCCGCTCTCCTGGGGCGCCGCCTGGAACCCGGACCTGGTCACCGAGATGGCGCACCGGATCGGCAGCGACATGCGGTCCGTGGGCATCCACCAGGGCCTCGCCCCGGTCCTGGACGTCGTGCGGGACCTGCGCTGGGGCCGCGTCGAGGAGACCATCGGCGAGGACCCCTACCTCGTCGCCACCATCGGCACCGCCTACGTGAAGGGCCTGGAGTCCGCCGGCATCGTCGCCACCCTGAAGCACTTCGCCGGGTACGCGGCATCGGCCGGCGCCCGCAACCTCTCCCCGGTCCGGGCCGGGGCCAGGGAACTCGCCGACGTCATCCTGCCGCCCTTCGAGATGGCCCTCGTCGACGGCGGCGCCCGCTCCGTCATGCAGTCGTACGCGGAGATCGACGGCGTCCCCTCGGCGGCGGACCCCGCCCTGCTCACCGAGCTGCTCCGCGACACCTGGGGCTTCGAGGGAACCGTCGTCGCCGACTACTTCGCCATCGGCTTCCTGGAGACCCTGCACAAGGTCGCCGAGGACCGCGCCGACGCCGCCCGCCTCGCCCTGCAGGCCGGGGTGGACGTGGAACTGCCGACCGTCCGCAGCTACGGCGAAGAGCTCGCCGCAGCTGTCCTGGCCGGTGCGGTCCCCGAGGCCCTGGTCGACCGCGCGCTGCACCGGGTCCTGCTCCAGAAGTGCGAACTCGGACTGCTCGACCCCGACTGGAGCCCGCTCCCCGCCCTCCTGCGCGACACCGACCCGGAGCAGGCGCGCGAGACCATCGACCTGGACCCGCCGCGCAACCGCGCCCTCGCCCGCGAACTCGCCGAACAGGCCGTGGTCCTGCTCGCCAACCCGCAGGGGGCGCTGCCGCTCGCCGGGACCGGGCGGATCGCGGTGATCGGCCCCCGCGCCGACGACGCCCTCGCCATGCTCGGCTGCTACTCCTTCCCGAGCCACGTCGGCGTCCTGCACCCCGAGACCGCCATGGGCATCGAGATCCCGACCGTGCTCGACGCGGTGCGCGGTGAGTTCCCCGGCGCGACGGTCACCGGAGCCCCCGGCTGCGAGGTGGACTCCACCGACACCTCGGGGTTCGCGGAAGCGGTGGAGGTGGCCCGGGACGCGGACGTCTGCGTCGCCGTGCTCGGCGACAGGGCCGGACTCTTCGGGCGCGGCACCTCGGGCGAGGGCTGCGACGCCGACGACCTCGCGCTGCCCGGCGTGCAGGGCGAACTGCTCGACGCGCTGCTGGACAGCGGCACCCCGGTCGTCCTGGTCCTGCTGACCGGCCGCCCGTACGCCCTCGGCCGCTGGGCGGACCGCGCCGCCGCCGTGGTCCAGGCGTTCTTCCCCGGCGAGGAGGGCGGCCCGGCGCTGGCCTCCGTGCTCTCCGGCCGGGTCAGCCCCTCCGGCCGACTGCCGGTCTCCGTGCCGCGCCACCCGGGCGGGCAGCCCTGGACCTACCTCCAGCCGCCCCTCGGGCTCGCCAACGGGGTGAGCAACCTGGACCCGACGCCGCTCTACCCCTTCGGCCACGGCCTCACGTACACCTCCTTCGCCTGGGAGCCCGGTGCCCCCGCCCCGGAGGAGATCCCCACCGACGGCTCCGCCGACATCGAGCTCACCGTCCGCAACACCGGGGACCGGGCGGGCGCGGAGGTCGTCCAGCTGTACGTGCACGACCCGGTCGCCCAGACGACCCGGCCCGACACCCGGCTCATCGGCTACGCCCGGGTGCCGCTCGACGCGGGCCAGGAGGCGCGGGTGCGCTTCCGGTTCCACGCCGACCTGGTGTCCTTCACCGGCATCGGCGGGCGGCGCGTCGTGGAGCCGGGCGCGCTGGAGCTGCGGCTCGCGACGTCCAGCGGTGCCGAGGACATCCGGCACACGGTGCACCTGCGCCTCACCGGTCCCGAGCGCACCGTCGACCACCGGCGCCGGCTGGTGTGCGACGCGGCGGTCGAAGCCGTGCCGGCGGTCGCCCCCGTACAGGGCTGACCGCACCCGTACCCCGGGCGGGGGCGCCGCGGCCCTTACCGCCGCGCCTCCGCCCGGTCCACAGATCCACGAAACTTTCGAAACACCACACCCGTGCACGCTCCCCGGTCTCCGGGGCCCTGGCGTGCCCACTCTCGAAGGGTTTCTGTCATGCGCAAGCCAATCAAGGCTGTCCTGGTCGGTACCGCCGCCGCGGCACTGCTCGCCCCGTGCACCATCAACGCCTTCGCCCACGACGACAACGGACGCGGGCACAAGGACACGCAGGCCGACACCCTCGGCGCCCTCGGCCTGCGGTCGGGCGTGCGCATCGGCACCGCCGTCGACATGGCGGCCCTGGCGGACGACGAGCCGTACCGCGCCAAGGCCGCGAGCGAGTTCAGCTCGGTCACCCCCGAGAACGTCATGAAGTGGGAGGTCGTCGAGCCGAACCGCGGCCAGTACGACTGGAAGGAGGCCGACAAGCTGGTCGACTTCGCCCGCGCCAACGGCCAGCTGGTGCGCGGCCACACCCTGCTCTGGCACAACCAGCTGCCCGCCTGGCTCACCACCGGCGACTTCACCGCGGACGAGCTGCGCGCCATCCTCCGCAAGCACATCACCGACGAGGCCCGCCACTTCAAAGGCCGCATCTGGCAGTGGGACGTCGTCAACGAGGTGTTCAACGACGACGGGACCCTGCGCGACAGCATCTGGCTCCAGAAGCTGGGTCCCGGCTACATCGCGGACGCCTTCCGCTGGGCCCACGCGGCCGACCCCAAGGCCAAGCTGTTCATCAACGACTACAACATCGAGGGCGTCAACGCGAAGAGCACCGCCCTCTACAACCTGGTCGCCGAGCTGCGCAAGCAGCGCGTGCCGATCGACGGCGTCGGCATCCAGGGCCACCTGTCCGTCCAGTACAACGCCCCCCACGACATCGCCGAGAACATGAAGCGGTTCGACGACCTCGGCCTGGAGACCGCGATCACCGAGGCCGACGTCCGCGTCCCGATGCCCTCCGACAGCACCAAGCAGGAGGCCCAGGCCGAGGGCTACGACGTACTGCTGCGCGGCTGCCTGCTCACCCGCAAGTGCACCGACTTCACGGTCTGGGGCTTCACCGACAAGTACTCCTGGGTGCCCGACACCTTCGAGGGCGAGGGCGCGGCCAACCTCTTCGACGAGAACTACAAGGCCAAGCCCGCCTACAGCGCCCTGCGCGACGACCTGCTGCTCGCGGCCGGCCGCAACTGAGCGGGGAGGAGGAAAGCAGGATGGACAGCGACACCCCAGAGCCCGGAACCCCCCGGCCGACCAGTCGCCGGTCGGTCCTCGGCCTCGGCCTCGGGATCACCGCGCTCACCGCCACCCCCCTCGGCTCCCTCGTCGGACTGACCGGCGAGGCGTCCGCCACCGCACACGGCCCCGCGCCCCGGCCCACCGACCCCGGCGCCTACATCTCGTTCACCGCCAAGCGTGGCAGCTTCCCGCTGGTCAGGCGCGGACGGGCGACGCCGGTCGTGGTCAGCGACCGCGACTGGCCGGGCGTCGTCCGGGCCGCCGGCGACCTCCGCGACGACATCGAACGCGTCACCGGAGTCCGCCCCGACCTCGCGCACGACACGGTGCCCGGGGCCCGCGAGATCACCATCGTCGGCACCGTGGGGCGCAGTCCCCTGATCGACCGGCTGGTCGCCGACGGCCGGCTCGACGTCGCCTCGATCCGGGGCAAGTGGGAGACCAGCCTCCAGACCGTCGTCGACCGCCCGCTGCCCGGCGTCGAACGCGCCCTCGTCATCGCGGGCAGCGACCAGCGCGGGACGATCTTCGGCGCGTACGACGTCTCGCGCGGCATCGGCGTCTCACCCTGGTACTGGTGGGACGACGTCGCCCCCGTACACCGCGACGAGATCCACGTACTGCCCGGCCGGCACACCCAGGGCACCCCGGCCGTGAAGTACCGCGGCTTCTTCATCAACGACGAGAACCCGGCGCTCGGCACCTGGGCCCCCGCCCACTTCGGGCCCGGCAAGGCGCCCGGCTTCGAAGGCGGCTTCAACGCGGACTTCTACGCCCGCGTCTTCGAGGTCATGCTCCGGCTCAAGGCCAACTACCTGTGGCCGGCCGTCTGGGGCCGCGCCTTCGCCGAGGACGACCCGCTCAACCACGCCACCGCCAAGGCGTACGGCGTCGTCATGGGCACCTCGCACGAGGCACCCATGATGCGCGGCATCGAGGAGTGGAACCGGCACGCCGTCCCCGCCGTACGCGACGGTGAGGGCAACATCACCACCCCCGGCCACGACCCCTACGGCGGCACCGGCGAGTGGTCCTTCCGCCGCAACGCCGAAGCGCTCAAGGCGTACTGGGCGGACGGCATCCGCCGGATGAAGGACGAGGACTTCGAAGGCGTCGTCACCCTCGGCATGCGCGGCAACGGCGACGTCAGCCTCCCCGACGGCGACGGCATCGAGCTGATGACCGAGATCATCGCGACCCAGCGGCAGATCCTCGCCGAGGTCTCCGGCAAGGACGTCACCACGATCCCGCAGGTCTGGACCCTCTACAAGGAGGTCCAGCGCTACTGGGACCGGGGCCTGCGCGTCCCCGACGACGTCACCGTGGTCCTCACCGACGACAACTGGGCCAACATCCGCAAGCTCCCCGACCCCGCCGAGGGGCCGAGGCAGGGCGGCTACGGGCTGTACTACCACTTCGACTACGTCGGCGTCGGCCGCAACTACAAGTGGGTCGACACCGCGTCGCTGCCCAACATGTGGGACCAGCTCCACCAGTGCGCCGCCTACGGCAACCACGGACTGTGGGTCACCAACGTGGGCGACCTCAAGGGCAACGAACTGCCCACGCAGTTCTTCCTGGAGTACGCCTGGAACCCGGGGCGCTGGACCCTGGACCGGCTGCCGGAGTGGGAGGAGGCGTACGCCCGGCAGAACTTCGGCGAGAAGCAGGCCGCCGAGATCGCCTCCGTCCTGCGCGAGTACGCCCGGCTCCAGGCCCGCCGCAAGCCCGAACTGCTCAACCGCCGGATCACCCTCGACCCCGCCAAGGACCCCGCGACCGACAGCTCGGCCGTGGTCTACGACGACCAGGCGTCCCCCTTCGCCCTCGTCCACTACCGAGAGCTGGAACGCGTCACCGAGGAGTGGCGCCTGCTCGGCGAGCGCGCCGCGCGGGTCGGGCGCCGGTTGCCCGCCTCCGCCCAGGACGCCTGGTACGAACTCGTCGGCTACGAGGTGGCGGCCACCGCCAACCTGTACGCGCTGCGCGAGGCGGAGTTCACCAACATCCATTACGCGGCCCAGGGACGGGCCCTCACCAATGAGCTGGCGGCCACCGCGGAGGCGCGGCTCGCCGACGACTTCGCCCTGGCCGACCGCTTCAACACGAAGATCGCGGGCGGCAAGTGGCAGGGCTTCCAGACCCAGCCGCACATCGACTACGGCGACGTCGAACGCTACGGGCCCAACGCTCCCTGGCAGCAGCCCGAGATCGACAACGTGGCCATCAAGGACGTGCTCTTCCCGGCCGTCAAGCGCATCGAGCTGCCCGCCCGGGCCGCGATGGGCGTCGCCGTGGACGGCTCCGCGTCGTGGTGGCCGCACGAGACCGAGCCCGCGGTGCTGCCGGTGTTCAGCCCGTACCAGACCCGGCCCGCGCAGTACATCGAGGTGTTCAACCGGGGCAGCGTCCCCTTCGACTACCGGGTGCGGACCGGAGCGTCCTGGCTGACCGCGGACCGGGTGCGCGGCCGCGTCACCACCCAGGACCGGATCACCCTGCGCGTCGACTGGGACCGGGCGCCGAAGGGCGTCACCCGCGTCCCGGTCACCGTGACCGGGCCGGACGGGGCGGAGGTGACCGTCACGGCGGTGGCGGACCGCCCGGCGCTCTCCCGTGCCCGGCTCGGCGGCTTCGTGGAGGCCGGGGGATACGTGTCCATCGAGGCCGACCACTATCACCGGGCGGTCGGCGGCGGGGGCGTCAGCTGGCAGCGCATCCCGGACATCGGACGGACCGGGGCCGGCATGGAGCCGTTCCCGGTCACCGCGGCCCGGCAGACGCCCGGCGGCCGGAGTCCGCGCCTGGAGTACCGGGTCAGCCTCTTCACGCCCGGACCGGTCACCGTGTACGCGTACCTCTCGCCCCGCAACAACGCGCTGCCGACCGACGGGCTGACCTACGCGGTCTCCCTGGACGACGCCGCCCCGCAGCGGGTGAACGTCACGAAGGCGACGGGGGCCGACGACGGGACCATGAACCCCCAGTGGGCCCGGCACACCTCCGACAACGTCAACATCACCGGCACGGTCCACCGGGTCTCCGAGCCCGGGGTGCATGTGCTGAAATTCTGGATGGTCGACCCGACGGTGGTCCTCCAGAACCTGGTGATCGACACCGGTGGCCTCGAACCCAGCTACCTGGGCCCGCCGGAGAGCCTCCGGCTCGACTGAGCCCGGCGGCACGGAACGTACACGGGAAGGTGCGCAGCGATGACGGACGAGCACGGGGACGGCGGAATCCTGGAGGTCGTCCCCGCCGGGGCGGAGGTCGGGATCACCGTCGCGACCCCGTCCGGCGCGCACACCTTCCTGTGCACTCCGGCCCGGGCACGGGAACTGGCGGCCGCTCTCGGCTTCGCCGCGGACGAGGCCGAGAGCGGACCGGCGCACCACGTGACCGTCAGGGCGGACGAACTGCGCCGGGGCGACGTGCGCGACGGCGACCGCGCCATGACCGTGGAGACCGTCCGCGTCGAGGGCGGCACCGCCCACGTCACCTGGAAGTCCGGCGCCGGACGCAGCTGGAACCAGATGTACGACGCCGACGCCTCCATCCCGCTCCGGCACCGGGGCCGGCTGCCGGGGGCGTGAGCGCTCGCGCGCGGCCCGACGGCGGGCGCACCCTGGAAGGGAGACCTTCCGGAGGTGAACGCCATGACCCGAACCGCTGTCGGATGGCACATCGAGCTCGAATTCGAGGAGGACACCCACCGCACCCGCGCGGCCGCCCTGGTGCGGCTCTCCGACGGACAGGAGGTGCGCGCCCACGGCTACGCCAGCCGCCACCCCTCCGACGCCGAGCAGCCCCGGGTGGGGGAGGAGATCGCCGGGGCCCGCGCACTCAACGAACTGGCGATGAAGCTCCTGACCAAGGCGCACGACGAGATCGACGAGGCGGCCGGCCGCAGCTCGTACCCCCTGAAACCCCGCTGACCCGCAATCCGCGAAGCCGCTCCTGGCGAGCGGCTGTCGTACAAGAGTGGTCGTAATTTGACGGGCGTCGTACTACGGGATGTATCGTACTAGCGATTCTTCCGTACCCGGCGAAACGGAGTCCCGTCGTGAGTGCCCTCTTCGAGCCCTTCACCCTCAGGTCGCTTGTCGTGCCCAACCGGGCGTGGATGGCGCCCATGTGCCAGTACAGCGCCGCGGTGGAGGGGCCGGAGACGGGTGTGCCGAACGACTGGCACTTCGCCCACCTCGCCGCCCGGGCCACCGGCGGCACCGGCCTGATCCTCACCGAGGCCACGGCGGTCAGCCCCGAGGGCCGCATCAGCCCGGCCGACCTCGGCATCTGGAACGACGCCCAGGTCGAGGCGTTCCGCCGGATCACCGAGTTCGTCAAGGCGCACGGCTCCGTGATCGGCATCCAGCTCGCCCATGCCGGGCGCAAGGCGTCGACCGCCGCGCCCTGGACCGGTGGCGGCCCCGTCGGGCCCGAGGCGCACGGCTGGACCCCGGTCGGCCCCAGCCCGCTGCCCTTCGACGAGGGCTACCCGGTCCCGCACGAGCTGACCGCCGACGAGATCGCGGGCGTCGTGGACGACTTCCGCCAGGCCGCCCGGCGTGCCGTCGAGGCGGGCTTCCAGGTCGCCGAGGTGCACGGTGCGCACGGCTACCTCATCGGCCAGTTCCTCTCGCCGCACAGCAACCACCGCACCGATGAGTACGGCGGCAGCTTCGAGAACCGCGTGCGCCTCGCCCTCGAGGTGGTCGACGCCGTGCGCGAGGTGTGGCCCGAGGAGCTGCCGGTCTTCTTCCGCGTCTCCGCGACGGACTGGCTCACGGAGAACCCCGAGGACGAGCGCGAGGGCTGGACGGCCGACGAGACCGTGCGGCTGGCGGCGCTGCTGCGGGACCACGGGGTGGACCTGCTCGACGTCTCCACGGGCGGCAACGCGCCCCGCGCCCGTATCGCCACCGGCCCCGGATACCAGGTGCCCTTCGCCGAGCGGGTGAAGCGGGAGACCTCGCTGCCCGTGGCGGCCGTCGGTCTCATCACGGACCCGCAGCACGCCGAGAAGATCCTCACCGAGGGCCGCGCGGACGCCGTCCTCCTCGGGCGCGAACTGCTGCGCAACCCCTCCTGGGCCAGGGAGGCCGGTCGCGCGCTGAACGCCGCCGTGCACGCCCCGGCCCCGTACGGCTACGCCATCTGACCCGCCCTCAGGGCATCCCCTTTCATCCCGGACCGCCCCCTTCGCACCCAAGGTGTGCGAAGGGGGCGGTCTGCGTGGACCCGCCACCCGCTCGTGGCGACCGCGCTTTCTATCGTTGAAAAATCCTCGCGCACGACTGTTGTTTTGCGTTTGATGCTGTGGCTCAATGTTCGATTGTGTGCTGTGCCTCACAGGTTCGAGGCACTTCAGCTCTCTCGACAGGACGACGCCTTGAGACCACAAACGCCCCACCCCCGCGCTCTGTTCAGGACAGCGGCCTGCGCCGCCGCGCTGCTCATTCCGCTCGGTGCCACGCTCGTCCCGGCCGCAGCGGCCGCCCCCGCGAGCGCCGCCTCGACCACCTTCAAGGCCGGCGACCCGGCCACCACCGTCCACGGGCTGAAGGGCGAATACTTCAGCATGTCCGCGCCGGGCGCGCGGGACTTCGCCAAGCTGGGCGGGGTCGCGCTCGACCCGAACATCAACTTCCCCGGTCTCACCGGCACGTTCGAGTCGACCACCGGTCAGACCGAGAACACCACCGCACGCTGGACCGGCTTCATCACCGCCCCCGAGGACGGCGACTACACCTTCGCCGCCAGCGGCGACAACGGCTTCCGGCTGTTCATCGACGGCAAGGCCGTCATCGACCACTGGGAGCCCGACTGGGACAACGAGCAGACCAGCGCGCCGATATCGCTCAAGGCCGGCGAGCCGCACGAGTTCAAGCTGGAGATGTTCCAGGACACCGGCGGGGCCAACATGTTCCTGCGCTGGTCCAGCGCGAACCTGGACCGGCAGTTCGTCCCGGAGTCCGCCTTCACCCCGCCCGCCGACTTCGAGGTCTACCCGGTCGGGCTGAGCGTCGCGGACAACGGCACGGAGCTGCACGCGGTCTTCGACGACGAGGTCAGCGACTACGCGGACCTGAAGGACCACCTCACCCTCGAGGCCGACACCACCCCGATGCCGGTCAAGTCCGTCACCCGGACCCGCGACGGCAAGGAACTCGTCGTCAAGCTGGACGCCGCCGTCCTCAAGGACCAGCGCGTCAAGATCGCGTACGACGGCAAGGGCGGCCTGAAGGCGGGCGGCGAGACCGTCCCCGACATCAACCGCACGGCCACCAACAACTCGACGCACCGCATCACCACCAAGTGGGGCGACAAGGTCGACCGCAACCACCCGCTGCCGGAGTACCCCCGGCCGCAGCAGGTGCGCGACAAGTGGCAGAACCTCAACGGCCAGTGGGAGTTCGCCGGGGCCAAGGCGGGCGAGAAGCCCGTCTTCGGCAAGAAGCTCGGTGAGCGCATCACCGTGCCGTACCCGGTCGAGTCGCAGCTCTCCGGCCTGGAGCGCCACGAAGACCACATGTTCTACCGCAAGCTCGTCACCGTCCCGAAGAACTGGGCCGTCAAGGACGACAAGACCGGCAAGAGCAACCGGCTGAAGCTCAACTTCGGCGCCGTGGACTACGAGGCCACCGTCTGGGTCAACGGCAAGCAGGTCGCCCAGCACACCGGCGGCTACACCGCCTTCACCGCCGACATCACCGACGCGATCAAGGGCACCGGTCCGCAGGAGATCGTCGTCGGGGTCACCGACACCACCGGCCCCGACCAGCCCACCGGCAAGCAGTCGGCCAACCCGGGCGGCATCTTCTACACCGCCTCGTCCGGCATCTGGCAGACCGTCTGGATGGAGCCCGTCGCCCCGGCGGCCGTCGACTCGCTGACGACCACCCCGGACATCGACAAGGGCCGCCTCGCCCTGAAGGTCAACTCCGAGAACGCCTCGAAGTCCGCCCGGATCACCGCCGTCGCCCGCGACAAGAAGGGCAAGGTCGTCGGCACGGTCACCGGACCGGCCAACAGCGACCTGAGCCTGCCCGTCGCCAAGCAGCACCTGTGGACCCCGGACGACCCGTACCTGTACGACCTGGAGGTCACCCTCAAGGACGGCAGCTCCAAGGACACCGTCGACAGCTACTTCGGCATGCGCTCCGTCGGCATCGCCAAGGTCGGCGGCTACCAGAAGATCGTCCTCAACGGGAAGCCGTTCTTCTCGCTCGCCCAGCTCGACCAGGGCTTCTACCCGGACGGCCTGAACACCGCGCCCAGTGACGACGCGCTGGTCTTCGACCTGAAGGCGCAGAAGGACCTCGGCTTCAACTCCGTGCGCAAGCACATCAAGGTGGAGCCCGCCCGCTGGTACTACCACGCCGACCAGCTCGGTCTGTTCGTGTGGCAGGACTTCGTCTCCGGCAACCTCACCAACGAGAAGGGCCACCAGGCCTTCCTCGACCAGGGCGCCGAGATGATGAAGCAGCTCCACAACTACCCCTCGATCGGTTCCTGGATCGTCTTCAACGAGGGCTGGGGCGAATGGGACCGCACCGAGACCGGCAAGATCACCGAGAAGGTCCAGGCCGCCGACCCCTCCCGCATCGTCAACGCCCACAGCGGTGTCAACTGCTGCAACTCGAAGGGTGACTCGGGCAAGGGCGACATCATCGACCACCACGACTACAACAACACCGACCCGGCCTTCCCGGACGCCAACCGCGCCGCGATGGACGGCGAGCACGGCGGCTTCACCCTGCGGATGCCCGGCCACATGTGGCCCGGCGCCCCGACCGTGATCTACAGCGGTGTCGCCGACAAGGCCGCGCTGACCGCCAAGTACGTCGAGAACACCCGCAAGTACTACCTGGAGGCGGCCGGCGCCGAACTCTCCGGCTCCATCTACACCCAGGTGACCGACCTGGAGAACGAGCTCAACGGCCTCTGGACGTACGACCGCCGCGAGATCAAGGTCGACGCCGCCCAGGTCCGCAAGATCAACCAGGAGGTCATCGCCGCCGGTGCCGCAGCGGGCACCCGCACCCCCGTCAAGGGCGGCGGCTCCTGGTCGCTGGACGAGAACAAGGGCACCAAGGCGGCCGACAGCGGCCCGAACCACAAGGACCTCACCCTCTCCGAGGGCGCGTCCTGGACCCCCGGCGTGCACGGCTCGGCGCTGAAGTTCAACGGTGAGGGCCAGTACGCCGAGACCGATGGCCCGGTCGTCGACACCACCGGCGACTACACCGTCTCTGCCTGGGCCTCCCTGGACGCCCTCCCGGGCAACTACGCCACCGTCGTCAGCCAGGACGGCCGGCGCCAGGAGAACCCGTTCTACCTCCAGTACGGGCAGGGCGCGTTCGCCTTCTCCACCCCCGGCGCCCACCGGGCCCGGGCGGAGATGACCCCGGAGCTCGGCCACTGGTACCACCTGGTCGGCGTCCGCAGCGGTGACCGGATCAAGCTGTACGTGGACGGCAAGCTCGCCTCCACCGCCGCGGCCGGATCGGCCGACGTCAGCAGCGGCGCCCTGTCCGTGGGACGCGCCAAGTGGTCGGGCAACAACACCGACTTCTGGAACGGCTCCGTGGACCAGGTCCAGGTGTTCGACAAGGCGCTCACCGACCAGGAGGTGACCGCGCTGTACGACGGCGGGAAGGCGTAAGACCTCTCCGTCCCCAGGACCGCTCCCGGCGGTGCGCGGCTTCGAGCCCGCGCCGCCGGGAGCTTCCGGCTGCCCGAAGAAGACCCCTTACGCCCCGCTGCTCTCGCGTACGAGGAGCCGGTGCGGCACCACGATCCGGCGCGCCGGCAGATCCGCCAGCCGCCCGAGCACGCGCTCGCTCAGGCACTGCACCGCCCGCTCCGCGATCTGCGCCAGGTCCGGCGACACCGTGGTCAGCGAAGGCGTGGCGAACCGCCCGTCCTCGATGTCGTCGAAGCCCACCAGGGCCAGCTCACCGGGCACCCGCACCCCCCGCTCACCGGCCGCCCGCAGCGCCCCCAGCGCCAGTTCGTCGCTGAAGCAGAACACCCCGTCCGGGCGCTCCGGCAGATCCAGCAGCTCACGCAGCGCCCGCGCCCCCTCCTCCCGGTGCAGGTCCGCCACCTCCACCTCGGCGACCGGGCTCAGCCCCGCCTCCGCGAGCCCCCGCCGGAACCCCTCGGCCCGCAGCTCGGCCGTGCCGTGCCCCAGCGCGGACTGGAGCCCGATCGCGGCGACCCTCCGGCGGCCCGTCGCCGCCAGATGCCGTGCCGCGCCCCGGGCCGCCGCCACGTTGTCCAGCGCCACGTGGTCGATGGACCCGTGCGGATCGAGTTCGCCGAGGACGACGAGCGGCAGGCCGCCCGCGAGCGAGGCCAGTTCGGCGGGGGGCGTCGACCAGGGGCTGATGATCATCCCGTCCACCTGGTGCCCCTCGGAGCCGTCCAGCAGCCGCCGCTCCAGCTCCGCCCGGCCCCCCGTGCGCTCCACGAGCACCGTCCAGCCGCGCTCCTGGGCGGCGTCGATGAGGAGGCCCGTGAGCGCGCCGAAGTAGGGGGAGTGGATCTCGGGCACCGCCACACCGATGAGCCCGGTGCGGCCCTGGCGGAGGTTGCGGGCGGCGAGGTTGGGCCGGTAGCCCAGCTCCTCCACCGCGGCGAGCACCCGGGCCCGGGTGCCGGGGGCGACGGCCGCCGCGTTGCTCACCACGTTGGAGACGGTCCTGACGGACACACCGGCGAGCGCGGCCACGTCCTTGAGTCTCGCTGCCACGTTCGGTGCTCCTGCTCTCTGCCGGCGGGCGCAGGGGCCCGCGCCCTGTGCGCAGTGACCGTAACAGGTGGTGCGAGGTCCGTCCGTACAGACTCTTGCCACGTTGGTTGCAACGTTGCAATATGGGGGTGCTCCGAACGAAGGAAGGACCACACCATGACCGAGGCCGCGACCACCACAGCCCCGTTCCCGCCCGCCGAGGACGCGGTGCGCGACCTGTACGGCCCGGGGATCACCGCCTGCCGCGGGGCGTTCAGCCCGGAGTGGGCGGACCGCATGCGCGAGGACATCGACGCCGCGTTCGCCGAGGCGCGCGGCCGGGAGGGCGGCGCGGTCGGCCGCGGCCCGCACCGCTACTACGTGGAGATCCACCCCGAACAGCTGCGGGGCTTCGTGGACCTGGTCGACCACCCCTGGGTGCGCGCGGTCAGCGAGGCGGTCCTCGGCCCCGATTACCGGATCGTGGAGCTGGGCTTCGACGTGCCGCTGGCCGGGGCGGTGAACCAGCCCTGGCACCGCGACTTCCCGATGCCGGAGGAGACCCGCCGCGACCGCAGGCTCACCTCGCTGGCGTTCAACCTCACGGCGGTCGACACCCGTGAGGACATGGGCCCGTTCGAGATCGCGCCCGGCACCCAGTGGGACGACGACGCCCGCTTCGGGCACGCGATGTTCCCGCGCCGCGAGGACTACCCGCGCTACGAGGCCCTGGCCGAGCGCAAGTACCCGCAGCGCGGCGACATCTCGGCGCGGTCGGCCCTGACCATCCACCGGGGGACGGCCAACCAGTCGCAGGACCCCCGCCCGGTTCTCGTGCTGGGGGTGGACGCCCCGGGCGCGGGGAACGACGGCCACCACGACATGGCGGTCACCCGGGGCTTCTGGGAGTCGCTGCCCGAGCGGGTCCGGGCGCACCTGGGCTGCCCGGTGGTCGATGAGCTCGCGCCCATCGTGCAGAAGCACACCATCGAGGGCCTGGTCATGGGCGACGCCTGACGGCACCGGGGCCCGGCGGGCGGATCCGCCCGCCGGGCCCCGGGCGGGCGGGCCGGTGGCCCAGGCGGCGCCCACCCCCCCCGGGGGGGCGCGGGGGAAGGGGGCGGGGGGGGCCAGGGGGGGGGGGCGCCCCGGGG